>JADLDZ010000024.1 GCA_020846375.1 Nitrospirales bacterium
CAGAATCCTCCCCTGCGGTATACCGCGGGCCTTCTGGTTGAAGCGCCAGATCGCATGGGGCGATACCCTTTTCTCGGTGAGATAGCGCTTCACCGTCTGGGGAGGCGTATCGAACACCCGCCCCTCCCGGAGCGAGCGCTTCAGCTTGATATATTCGGCATGTGCCCATACCAGGGGCATGGCGGAGCCGGAGGGCTGCCCGAAGGCGAGCTCTCTTTCCGGAATATCCGGCGCATCCCACACCTGCTCGGGTATCAGGCCTGACGTGTTGGCGGAGGACGCGAGGGTGCGGAGGAGCCGCTCCGCTTCGTCCTGTCTGCCGGCGGCCAGTTCGTAGTGGGCGCGCTCCCCTGTCAGGAGGGGCCACGCCCTCCCGTCACCGGAACCGTCGTAGGGAGAGCCGTCCTTGTGCTCTCCATAGAGGTCGCCCGTATAACGGCGCCAGACAGGACCGTAGTGGGTGTCCACTTTCAGCAGGGAGTCCACGATTTTCAGGGTGGAGAGGATGCGCGGGTCCTTCGGGGCGCGCAGTCCGAAGCGCACCAGCGCGAGGAAGTCGGGGCTGAGCAGATCCACCGGAGGGTTCTTCTTCTCCGGCGGACGTTTTTTTATAGGAACAAAACCGAAGGCGGGAGAGGAGGCTTCCGGCGTGTCGGGCTCTTCGATGCGTACATAGTAGCCCTCCACCCCGTGCGTGTGCGCAAGCTCCGTATCCTTCTTGTATATCCACCGCTCGATGCCCGTATTCCAGGCGTCGGCGGTCTCCCTGAGATACGCTGCCTCGGCATGCCGGCCGTTCTTGTCCGCCAGGTCCGCCGCTGCCAGGAGGGCCGCGATCTCCGCCGCCAGGGTGAAAGGCGAATACCCGGGGTCCTCCTCCCAGCGGTCCTGGAGAGTAACCGGGCCGTTGCGCACGAGGAAAGAGGCGGCGCGCTCCACCATGCTCCAGAAGCGCGAGTGGGGGAGTCCCTCCAGTGCCCCGCTGCGCTGGGCAAGGTCTACGAGAAGAAGGGGAAGGGCGGTCTCGTCCATTTGTACGCTGTCCCAGTAGGGGGTCCCGTCCAGCCACATATTCTGTGTCCAGTGTCCGTCCTCTTCCTGGATGCTTTCAAGGTACCGGAGCACCCTCAGCGCATCTTCAGGCGCTCCTGCCGCGAGGAACCCCCCAGCCGCCTCCACGAGGTCACGCGGCCAGATGAGGTGATACCCTCCCAGGTCGTTGTCCCCCTTCGCGAATCCCCAGGGGATGGAGAGGCTGGCGATCACGCCTCCGGCGAAGGCTTTCGCCTCATGGATGCGCAGCACTGCCGCACTGAGGGGATACATATAGGGACGCACCCCCGTATCGGCCCCCATGGGGAAGAGGGACTGCTGCCATTCCTTCCAAGTGCCTGTATACTTTTCCCGGGTGACTCCGAACCCCTCCAGCAGGCTCGCGCGGGCGCGCTGCCCCGCCTCTGCGCCGGAGATCCCGAAGCCCAGCGCGATGACGAACTCCCCTCCTGATGCGGCAAGGTCGATTTCCGCGGTGAGGGCGACGTTTCCTTTCTCCGCCCTTGTATAGGACCATTTCATGTCCTTGTGACGATGGAGGTCCTGCCACCCGTCAGAGGCGCCGACGAAACCGGCGGACATCTTCTTCCACTCCGTCGAACAGGCGAGGGCGAGGGCACTACCTCCATGAGAGGCAAAGAGCATGGGGGTCCCTTTGTAGTCTCCCGTCCATGCGGTATTATCGCTCCCCTGGTTGTTCAGGTGCGGTGCGAGGAGCACGAAGAGCCGGTACTCCTCCCTCCCCCCCTGCAAGGGGAGGAAGCGGGTGTGCTGCAGGACGACGTCCCGCAGGGAGTCCGTCAGAATCTCCTTCTCGATGCGGTACCGCCCTTTCCTGCAGGTGTTGACCAGCCGGAAGGCGGGCACCCCTGCGACGAGATACGAGATCTCCGAATCGCTGTCCCTCTTCTCTTCAGAAAGGAACCCCCCGTTTCCGAGGATGAGGATGCCCATATCGCGGGTACAGGCCTGATCCACCCGGGGATAGTAGATCTCGTTGAAAATGCCGTGGCTGAGAGTGAACCAGACCCTGCTGGAGGCGCTGAGGGCCGTACCTGCGCCGGTCTTCGCGCTCGAGGTCCAACGGGGAGATAACCCCGGGCCTCCCGGGGCGCTGCGCTCTCTTTCCACCATGGAATTCCTCCTCTGTTCAGGGTGCTTCTCCCGGATGGATGCCGGTTTGCGTATGAATGTCCAGTGCTCCGTCACTGTTGCATCTTCTGGTCACCCTCTCCCTCGCCCTCCCCCCTCAAGGGGGAGGGAAATACTTCTTGGGGACCCCCTCTTCCCTCGGAGGGTAAGGAAATGCTACCGGGAATCCCCTTCCCCAGTTGGGGGAGGGAAATACTTCTTGGGGACCCCCTCTTCCCTCGGAGGGCAAGGAAATGCTACCGGGAATCCCCTTCCCCAGTTGGGGGAAAGGAAATACTCCTTGAGTTCCCTCTTCCCTCGGAGGGTAAGGAAATGCTACCGGGAATCCCCTCTCCAGTTGGGGGAGGGAAATACTTCTTGGGGACCCCCCCTCCCCTCGGGGGGTAAGGAAATGCTACCGGGAATCCCCTCTCCAGTTGGGGGAAAGGAAATACTCCTTTAGTTCCCTCTCCCCTCGGGGGGAGAGGGGTAGGGTGAGGGGGTACAAAAGGGTAAGGGATCGTCAGCCGATAGTGCATCCCTGACCATGTATTGATTCCACAGTAGCATATCACGGAGAAAAGTCAATTTGCCCGTCCTCCTCAAACGTGATAAGCTTTTGGTAAGGAACAGGAACAAAGTCGGCTGCCGGGGAGGCGGACATGAGAGAAGGCAGCTTTTATCAGAACGAGGGGAAATGGAAGGGTATCCTTGCGTGGCTCATGTCCACCGATCATAAACGAATCGGCATCATGTACCTCGGGGCGCTCCTCCTCTTCTTCTGGGTGGGGGTCATCCTGGGGTTGCTCGTCCGTCTCAGTCTCATCGCGCCCGGGAAGCTCATGGATGCGCATACGTACAACCAGGTCTTTTCCACGCACGGGATCGTGATGATCTTCCTCTTCATCATCCCCGGCGCCCCCGTCGCCTTCGGGAATTTCTTCCTGCCGATCATGCTGGGCGCGCGGGATGTCGCCTTTCCGAAGATCAACCGGCTCTCGTGGTGGCTCTACCTGACCGGTGTCGTGGTCATCCTTGTCGCGCTCTTCAGCGGCGGGGGGCCCCCTGACACCGGGTGGACCTTTTATGCTCCCTACAGCCTCCAGACCGAGACAAACGTGGCCGTTGCCGTTTTCGGGGTGTTCCTCCTCGGTTTCTCCTCCATACTCACCGGGTTGAATTTCGTCGTCA
>JADLDZ010000025.1 GCA_020846375.1 Nitrospirales bacterium
AAGGCGCGGGTGACGATGAAGCTGATCGCCCGGGGGGGACAGGAAAGGGTGAGGGAGCTTACCTTGATTCGGAAGAATTACGGCGAGGCCGGGGGCAACCAGAAGTACTTCATGTATTTCTTCCAGCCTGCCGACGTGAAGGACATGACCTTCATGGTCTATAAGTACCCTGCCCGGGATGATGACCGGTGGCTCTTCGTCCCCTCCATCAATATGGTGCGGAGGATCGCGGCGCAGGATAAGACTTCGAGCTTCGTCGGCTCCGATTTCACCTACGAAGATGTCTCCGGGAGGGATATCGAGGACGATACCCATACCGTGGTGAAGGAGGAGAAGATCGGGGGCAACGACTGCTTCGTGGTGAAGAGCACCCCGAAAGCGGCGGACGTCGACTACAGCTACAAGCTTTCGTGGATCGACAAAACCAGCTTCCTGCCCCTGAAAGAGGAGTACTATGACAGGCGTGGTGAGCTGTACCGGGTCTTCACCGCAGACGAGGTGAAGGAGATAAAGGGCTTCCCCACGATAACGAAGAGGACCATGAAGAACCTCCGGAGCGGGCATCGGACAGAGGTCTCCTATCTGAAAGTCGATTACAACATCGGGGTTGATGACTCGCTCTTTTCGGAGCGCTACCTGAAGCAGCCGCCCCGCAGATGGATCGACTGAAAACGATGGGAAAGGGCGTGGGCAGGAGAATCGGGAGTCTTCTCGCTCTGCTTTTCTTCTTGCCGGCTGCCGGGGCCGCAGCCGGCGCCGATTTCTCTTTGCACGGCTTTGTCCAGGGCAATTACTCCTCCTCGATTGCGGGGAGCAACCCTGATGGCGGCGACTTCAAATGGGCGGAGGAGCGGATTCAGCTCAAGCTTGACGGGTCGAAAGAGTCTTTCCATTTTCTGGTGAAGACCGATGCCCTCTATGATCACCTCGACCGGAAGTCCGATTTGGAGCTCAGGGAAGGATACGTTGACTATACGGCAGGCTCGTGGGACCTGCGGGCAGGGAGGCAGATCATCACCTGGGGACTGGGCGACCTCCTCTTCATCAACGACGTGTTTCCGAAGGATTACGAGGCGTTCTTTTCGGGAAGGCCCCTGGAATACATGAAAAAGGGGATCGACGGGGTCAAGGCGGGAATCTATCCCGCTTTCGCCTCTTTCGAGATCGTGGTGATCCCCTTTTTCGAGCCCAACCACTTCCCCGATTCCGGCAGGTTCCGGATGTTCGATCCTCTCCGGGGCATAACGAACAGGTCACGGGAAAAGCCTCCCACGACACTGGAAAACACCGAAGTCGCAGTGAGGGTATACCGCGATGTCCTGGGGTTCGATACTTCCTTGTACTTTTATCGCGGATTTTTCCGGCAGCCGTCCGCTTTCCCGGACAACCTTGCGGCCCCGGCCTCTCTCATGTTTCTGTATCCGGAGCTCAACGTGTACGGTGCGAGCGCGCAGGGCCGGGCGCTGGGCGGCGTCGTCAGTCTCGAGGCGGGCTACTATGACTCCCGGCAGGACCGGAGCGGGAAAGACCCCCTGATCCCCAATTCACAGGCACGGTTCCTGCTGGGGTATCAGCGGCAGCTCTGGGAGGACGGTACCTTGGGGCTTCAGTATTACGCGGAGTACATGCGCGATCATTCCGCATACGAAGAAACTCTCCCGCCGGGATTCCCCAAGGAGCGGAAGATCAGGCATCTGACGTCCGCGCGGTTCACGCAGTTTTTCCTGCACCAGACACTGCGGCTCTCCTTTTTTTCCTTTTACAGTCCTACAGAGGGGGATTACCTGCTGAATCCCGAGGCCAAATACAACTTTACCGACCGCATATGGGCGGCCCTGGGGGTAATGGCGTTCGGGGGGGGAGAACCATGGAGCCAGTTCGGGCAGCTGGACAGAAACGACAACCTCTATTTGCAGATGCGCTATGAGTTCTGAAGAGGACGGTCAGAGGGAGACGGACCTTTTCAGGAAGTCCAGCAAGAGCCGGTAGACGTGGGGAAGGGACCTCCTCTTGTGCTTTACGAGATAGAAATTCCTTTTCATCTGTACGTCGGTGAGCTTTATTTCCCGTAGAGTCCCCATTTTCAGCTCCTCGGCCACCGCAAGACGGGACAGGACGGCGATTCCCAGCTCCGCCTTCACCGCCTGCTTCACCGCATCGGTGGACCCGAAGACCCCCGCAACCTCCACCGCGTCAAGGTCGATGCCGTATGCCCCGGCGATCCTGTCTACTTCCCTGCGCGTGCCGGACCCCTCCTCACGCAGCACCATGGGAAGGGTAAACAGCTCCCTGAAAGAGATCGCCTCGCTCCTGGCGAAGGCGGACGAGGAGATGGCGACCAGTTCGTCTTCCATGAAAGGCTCATACTGCACCTGTCCGGCATGCAGCCTCGATCCCGAGATGCCCAGCAGCAGTTCCTGGCTTAGTACCTTCTCCACCACTTCCCGCGAGTCGGAAATGATTATCGTGAAGGAGACCGATGGGTGCTTTTTCCGGAAGGCCGAAACAATGCGGGGCAGGAGATAGGTGCCGGGAATGGTGCTTGCTCCGATGACCAGTTCTCCGGAATCCTCTTTTCCGAGCTGATTGATGGCGCCCCGGATGGACTCGGACTTCTCGATGATCTCGATGGAGCGGCCGTAGAGTATCTCCGCCTCCTTCGTGGGAATGATGGTCCTCCCGAGACGGTCGAAGAGCGTACAGCCGAGCTCCTCTTCCAGTGACTTTATATGGTCGCTGACAGTGGGCTGGGTGAGGTGGAGCTCTCCGGACGCCTTCGAGAAGCTCCTGTTCTTGAATACCATGACAAAGATCTTCAACTGGTGCAGGTCCATACCGTCTCATTGTAGCACATCGCGCGGCACAGGGGAGTGCAGCGAAACTGTCCTCCGGATCTCTGTTCATCTGCAGACCGGAATTTTATGTTGACAGGGAAGGGCGTGCAGAATACAATGATAGGTACCATGAGGCTGATCGCGCTGCTTATCCTGGCGGTTACGGGCCTGTCTCTCCTGACGCCCGTTGTCGTCGCCCATCCTCTCCCCGTCATGGAGGAGACGGTGTCCTTCGTCACCCTCAATGTCTGTTACGAAGCGGACAGCGGCACAGGGGGCAGCCTTGATATTCCCTGCATTCATGAACATCCCTGCCTGCCCGCCCTCTTTGAGGCTCCCGGCGCGCAGCGTTCTCCGGATCTCCTGCCGCACTCGCTCCTTACCGCCTTCAGGGAGGAGCATCCTCCGCGCACCTGACCTCCCGTCTCTCTGAGGGAGGCTTCCGTTCATGCTCCTGCTGCAGCACTGCTTTCCGCTGCAGAAGCCTTTCCGTGTATCCGGCCCTCTGAGAGACCTTCCCTATTTTAGCATCCACGGTATATGTCAGCTATTTGAGTGAAGCTCATTCGGAGGAGTAATGAAACGTCTGATCATTGTCTTTCTGCTTCTTCTTGTCGGGACAGGACCTGCTTTCGGCGGGGAGACGCCGCCCGGGGAGTCCGGGAGCAAGGCCGGAAAAGAGAGTGCGGTGGAGAGCCTCGAAGAGGTGGTGGTCACCGGCTCGCGGGAGGCGGAGCCGCTGAAAGAGAAACC
>JADLDZ010000026.1 GCA_020846375.1 Nitrospirales bacterium
ATATACCGTTTTCGGATGACTGTCAAGTGGCGGAATTGCCCCATTCCGGCTTTGGCGTCCTGCTCGGATCGTGCAGGCGCACCGCTTCATGCCGCCGGGGGCCAAATTCTAGGCTCACGGTTCACGGTCTCTCTGGGAGCCCCTCCCGATGAGGAATACCGTAAAAGAAACAGGGGCTCCCCTCCTCACCGGGAGAGAACCCCTGTTTCGGACAGGACGCAGCGCGACCAGGCTAATAGCCCGACCCGCTCCCCGAGGAGCCGTCGCCTGAGGAGGAGCCGCCCTGCTGCATATCACCGCTGCCGCGGCTTGTGCCGGCGCCGGCGCCTTCCTCAGTCGTGGATTTCTTCTTGCTCTTCTTCTTCTCCTTCTGTTTCTTCGTTGTATCGGTCGTCCGGTCGCTCGTGCTATTGCCGGCGGCTTCGCCTCTCATGCTGCTGTCGGAAGTACTGTCGGAACTTCCGCCCTGCTGCATATCACCGCTGCCGCGGGTGGTCCCGCTGTTGGACGCACCATTACCGGAAGAGTTTCCGTCCTGCTGCATGTCACTGCCGCCACGGCTCGAATCACTGCCGGATGTACTACTGCTGCCCGAAGAGGTGCCACCCTGGGTATCTCCGCTGCCGCGGGTTGAACCGCCCTCCTTGGACTTGCCGCCCATGGCGAGATACAGGGAGTCCGCCTTCACCAGTGAGCCAGAGACAAGCTCCACAGCGTGGGAAGGGCCTGTCATGAGGGGTGCCACCGCCAATGCCAGAGAGGAAACCCCTGCGCTACAGAACAGCCGTAATCCTTTCTTCATCATCTCTCCTCCTTCTTTCATGAAAGCACGATCTGCCTTTGTTCCGTTGAACCTTCTTCCTTAAAGGTGCCGGTCGTCCACCGACCTCTACAATCTCCCTCCTCCTCCTCCGACGTCTTTACCGGAGACCTCGTCCTCTTCCGGCCACCTGCTTTGGATTCCTCCCATGACCTCTTCCCCCGTGGGCTCGCCCTTCTCCTGCTCCTGCACCGAGGAATCGTCTCCGCGGGTGGCCCCGCCTTCGGTGGTTCCACCGGTGGCGCCCGTCCCGGAAGAGGAGCCGTCGCGCTGCATTGTGCCACTGTCACTGCTTCCGGAGCTCCCGCTCTCTGGTGTGCTCATATCGGTGCCCCCTGAGCTGTCGCCCCGCGTTGTGCCGCTGTCGGTCGTGCTGTTGGAAGCCCCTCCCACGCTGCTTTCGGAGTCGCCCCTCGATGTTCCCTCGGAAGGGAGCTCAACGGTGCCTTGGGGAGTCACCTCCCTGCCGGGGACGATTTCACCGGTCCCTGCCGCGCCGCCGGTCGACCCGCCCGGGGCACTGCCTCCCACCGCACTGCCGCCGGGAGCGCCGGTCACTGCTCCATCATATTGTCCGCCGCGGGTGGTCCCGCTGTCAGTCGTGCTGTTTGGGGCTCCGCCCATGCTGTCTTCGCCCCGCGTTGCGCCGCTGTCGCTGCTTCCGGAACTCCCGGACGATGATCCTCCGTACCTTTCGCCCTCATCCGCGAAGGAGAATGCCGGTACAAAAGAAGCGATCGCCATGATCACACATACAGACAAAAGACGCTTTACTGTTTTCATGCCCTTTCCTCCTCATGCTTTTTGATTTCGGTGTTTTCGTAACAAAAGCCGGTCTACGTCTCTCTGAATACGACTTTCCTGAACCTGCCGTGGTAGTGGCTGTGGCGGTCTCGTGGTGGTAGTACGTGCACCCCTCCGGACAGAGGCCGGAGGGAGTATCCATGGTTTTTACAAGCCGTCCCTGTAGCCGTCCCTGAAGCCGTCGCTGAAACCGTCCCGGTAACCGCTCTTCACTGCACTATCTTTCATGGCGGAGTCGGTCATCATGCCGCCCCTGGTCGTCCCCATCATGGAGCCGTGCTCCCTGGCGCTCCTGTCAAAGCCCTCCGCATATCCCTCGCTGTACCCGTCACCATAACCGCGCCGGTATTGGTCTCTCATCCCTCCCGCTGCCGGGCTCTCTGCACCGCCTTCCATGGTACCACCCCGCATCGTATCACCCTGCATTTCGCCTCTTTGAGTCCCCTCCACCTGTTTATCCTTCACTACGCCCGACTCGTCCCACTCGTGAATTCCATCGCCTCTCTCTCCAGCGCCTCTTTCTCCGGAGGAGGACCCATCTCTCCTCTCTTTGCCTCTTGCCGTTCCCTCGGAAGGGAGCTCAGTGGTACCCTGGGGAGTCACCTCCCTGCCGGGAACGATTTCACCGGTCCCTGCCGCGCCGCCGGTCGACCCGCCCGGGGCACTGCCTCCCACCGCACTGCCGCCGGGAGCGCCGGTCACTGCTCCATCATATTGTCCACCGTTGTCGGCGATGGCTGTCTGTGCTGCCGATACCATCACCAGTGCGCTCAAGCACACAAACAGGCGTTTCAATCCCTTCATAGATGAATCCTCCTTCTGTTTTTTCATTCTCGAAGCAACTTGTATGCCAGAGAAAATCCTGCAGTGGGGAAGATCCAGCCGGACAGACTGCAATTGATTTGTAATGAATCACCCTTTTCGGGAAACGCCTCTCAGCAGGAGGGGGAGGGACAGAGAGGATGCGTACGGCAGTATTACATGGGGAAGGTGTGCCATGGCACAGGAGTGTAGCGGCACGGTTCTGTGCCGTGCGACAGGGGCGGCAGCCGGTCGCAGTGGAAGACAGTTTGCAAACACACCCTAGAAATAAGGGTACTTCCTGACTCTTCCCCGCAGCGCATGGACAAGCGCCCTGAGTTCGTGCTTTTCTTCAGGAACAAGACCGGAGAATTTGACGGCAAACTCGATGTATTCCGAATCCGGAGCCGTTCCGGCAACCTGAATCCTTACCACCGTTCCATACACCCTGAAAATTCTCTCCTCGCTCCGGAGCCGGATCCCCACCGCCACTTTTTCGAGGAGCCCGGGAAGGGCGTTGTGGTGATGGAAGCTGCCGAGGAGCCCGTTCATACTTATGTTGACCAACTGCCCCGAAGCATTACAGGAAGGAGACTTCAGCACCACGTCTCCCGTTTCACCGAACCTCCTGAAATCTCTGCTCTCGATCTCGACAGCAATGGATTTCGGTCTATGGACAAGTTCGTATTTCATACTTCTCATTGTAGAATACCTGTACGGAATTGTGAATACCTTTTTTCCCCGGAAATTTCGGGCAGTTGCTTGTGCTGCATGCATCGAGGACCTCACAGTGCCCTGAATTCATAGGAGTGGAGGTCCGTTTTCTCAAGACCCCCCTCCACCCCCGGCAGACAGAGACAGTGCCATCCGTTCTTGCCATGCTCTATTTTCATCAGCTCGCCGCCGATCTTCTTCCTCCCCTCCCCCGATATTCCTTCCACATGTCCGTCTCTCCGGTAAATAAAGAGGACGGTGCCGGTGCGTACATTCTTCCATAACTGCCCCGGAACCGGGTGTATGGTATCAGAAAGGTATTCCGCCATGACGAATCCTCCTTCTCAGTAAATTTCCGCTTCCCTGCGGCATGGTACGCTCACCCCCGGAGGGGAGAGGGGAATCCCCTCAGGAATTAAGTATTTTGAGCGCCTCCTCACGGTAGGAGTCCATCAGGTACGGAATCCCGGTGACCCTGGCGCATTCCCTGGTAAGGGACATGAGCTCGTTCCTCGTAATGGAATCGATAGTAAAGCACCGGGCTCCCGCCATCAACTGCTGGAGTCCGACCTTGATCTTCTGTGAGTAGCTGTAAATACCGACCGCGCCCAGAGGGACATGGTGTATCTCCTCGCTGCCTACGAGTTTTTTGACGTCCTCGTAGCTGACGAAGATTTCCTCAACCGTGGACCCGTATTCGCTGACCGTCTTCGGGAGGTCGTTCACCTTGATCCACGAAGCGATATTCTTTCCGACCATGCCGGGGATCATCAACGCACGACCCATACAGACAGCTTTGGTAAAGGGAGCGCCCAGGGCCAGCACCTTGAAGACGCCGTCCTCGCTGCTGAAACCGCCCGCAAAGGCGAGATCGGGAACCCGCTCTCCCCTTTCGGCGAGCATTTTGCTGAACTCGTACGCCGCGGAATGCAAATAAAGGGAAGGCATCCCCCATTCCTCCATCATACGCCACGGACTCATGCCGGTGCCTCCGGGAGCGCCGTCGATGGTCAGCAGGTCGATCCCGGCCCTGGAGCTCCACTTCAGCGCCATTGCCAGTTCCCTCAGACCGTATGCGCCGGTCTTCAGCGTGATCCGCTTGAACCCGAGTTTTCTCAGCCGTTCGACTTCGGCATGGAAACTCTCCTCACCGATGAAGCCGAGCCGGCTGTGGCGCTCGAACTCCTTGATCGCCTTGTCCCTGAAGGCAGCCTGGACAACGGGATCGGAGGGGTCGGGAGTCACGATGTAGCCGCGCCTCTGCAGCTCAAGAGCGCGTTCAAGAGAGCTCACCTTGATCTCCCCACCGATGCATTTCGCGCCCTGCCCCCATTTCAACTCTATTGTTTCAAGCCCGTGCCTGTCGATGATGTATTCAGCCACTCCCAGACGGGTATCCTCCACGTTCATCTGTACGAGAATCTCGCCATAGCCGGAATGGTAGCGGCGGTAGGTTTCGATCCTGCGGTCCATGTCGGGAGCCTTTCTGACCCTGTTCCCTCCGTCCAGCTCAAGGGCGGGATCGATGCCGCACACGTTCTCCCCGCACACGATGGTAATCCCGGAAATTGCGGCCCCTACCGCAAAATGCTCCCAGTTCTTGCGCGCGATTTCGGTAGAGCCGAGGGCGCCGGTAAAAATCGGCACTTTCATCTTCACTTTGCGGTCCCAGCCATAGGAAATTTCCGTGTTTACATTCGGGAAGCGGGCAGTATCAGGGTCGCCCTTTTGCCCTTCGGGAAGGCCCTTGGCGCCCAACGCATATCCATGGATGTTCAGGTGAGAATAGTCGACAGGATACTCCTTGTCGCCGCCCGCGGTTACGGTGCCGAAAGGTCCCGGGTAGAGAAGCTCTCTCCCCCTGAATGTCGCTTTGAAGACTTCACAATTCCCTCTGCATCCGTCGATACACCGCGTACAAAGGCCGCTCATCGGCGAGACATTCCGCGAGCGGTTGGCTGTTCTCGTTGCATCATTGGCATTCGGTTGCTGCAAATTCATTGTTTCCTCCTTGTTCCTGCATTTTTATCAGGCGGCACTGGTGTGAGTACGATCTTCTCTTGCCACCTCTTCAGATTTATATGTTATACCCTTTAGCAAAAATTAATAAATATCGATCAAATTAAGTATTAGTAAATAAAGAGGGTAAAAAAATGCCGGCATCTCTTCTCCGGGCAAAAGGATGATCACCGTCCTTTCCCTCTTACCACACCACAAGCAGTTCAGCCTTACCACCTCCTTCGTTTTTCCACTGGGTCGGCATCACCTCTTTGAGATATACACTATCACCGGGATAGAGGGTCTCCGTCTTCCCCTCTACGGTTACCGAGACCACCCCCTGGATACTGTGGATGAATTCGGGCCCCTTCAGGGGATGAAAATGCCTCTTCAAGACCGCCCCCGCGGGGAATATCACCCCTCGCGCCGATACCTTCTCATCGGCGACTATCGTGTATCCTTTGATACCTTCACCGAGAGGGGTAAGACTCTCTGCAACCGAATCCCTCCGGAAAAGCCATGGCGCAGCGCTTTCATTCCCTCCCTCCAGGAACTGAGCGGGGCTCGCCCCGAGTGCCCTGCAGATTTGCATGAAGGAGTTCAGCGAGGGGCTGATCTGGTTGCCCTCCACCTGGGAGATGAAGCTGGCGGTCACCTCCACCTTATCGGCGAGCTCTTTCTGGCTCATGCCCGCTTTCATGCGCAGCGCCTTCAGTCTTCCTCCCAGCGCGGTGGCGGGCTCCTTCCTGAGAGAAGAGAAGGAGACTTCGCTGCCCGAGATCGCATAAATGTGCGGCTTAAAGGCCTCCCTGTCCTGCCGGCCCGACAATTTTACGGCTTTGATGTACAGCTTATCCCGCCGTACATACAGGTCGAAGACATCCTGTGTGATGTGCCGCAGGTTCGCCTTGAACTTCTGACTGTGAGCCTCTTTTTCGAGTATCCAGTAAGCGACGGTGGCGAGGTCATAGAGGCGCGGGCACATGTAGGTGAAGAACCGGTACGTGCTGTTCTCGTCACCCCAGAGATCCTGCATGCCGGTAAGACTGTCAAAAACATAACGGGCGCCCGGAGGAAGACTGTCCTCTATGCCGTTGAGGGCCGCGGTGAACTCGTCGATGTCGCGGGGATTGGCGATCCTGACGACAGGGCAGCTCAGGGGTCTGTCATAGAACCTTAGGAATGCCGCATCGCTCTTCCCCTTGCCCGCGGTAAAGCAGTCGATCAGCACAAAGTGTTCCGCATCGATGATACCGCTCAAGTCATTGAGAACGCTTTGCGGAGACCTGTTGAAGCTGACATAGATGATCTTTTGCGCATCCTCGAAGGATTGCCGGATAAAGCTTACGATAAAAACATCGTGCGCGGTACCTGCATCAACCTCCCAGACCGCATTATCACCCACGTAGAGGGAATCGATGAGCCTGTCGAATGCCTTTATTCCCGTAGATATCTTTGACATGGTAAACAGTTGCCGAATGCCCTATAGACTTTAGCCAATCACGGCTTTTTTGTCAAGCAAACGACAGGGAGTTTTCTCATAGTCCATCCCCGCTCCCCTCACGTAACGCTGCAGTACCCCGTGTAGACTTCCCTCTTGACAAGAAACCTGGTTTTAGTATACAAATGTATATAGTAAATTTGCGTCAAAGACGGCAGCCCGGCATGCGCTCCCCTGCGGAAGAGGCGGGGGCTTGCAGGAGAGAGGAACAGGAGGAGGGGACTGAATGCACATAGGAGAGAACATCAGCGTCATTGCCTCATTCAGCATGCCCTTCAGGATAAAGCCGGTGCATTTCAGATGGACGGGGCGGCTGTTCGAGGTGAAGGAGATCACCTATACCTGGAAAACACAGGAGGGGCAGAGGGAGATCTACCACTTCTCCGTAACGGACGGGAAGACCCTCTACGAGCTCACCTTCGATACCCGGTCGCTGCTCTGGAGGCTGGAGAGTCTCGAAGCGTAACGACGCCTGCCCTGCAGCACGGGGACAGAGAGCAGGAAGAAAAGGGGGAGACAGCACGATCCGTCATGGAAAAAATCTTTCTCTGCATTGACATGGACGCCTTTTTCGCCTCCGTGGAGCAGCAGGCCAACCCCAAACTCAGGGGGAAGCCCATTGCGGTCATCGGCTCCGGCGCACGAACGGTCGTCACCACCCGTTCCTATGAGGCGAGGAAATACGGCGTGAAGACTGGAATGAATATCCATGAGGCGCGACGGCTCTGCCCGCACCTCATCCTCGTGGTGGGAGACAACGAAAAGTATACGTATACCTGCACCGAACTGGAGAAGGTATACCGCCGGTTCACCCCCGACGTGGAGATCTATTCCATCGACGAGGCTTTCCTCGATGTCACCACGACACACCATCTCTTCGGCGGCCCCATGGCCATCGGAGCAGAGATCAAGAAGCGCATACGGGAGACATTCGGCATCAGTTGCACCGCAGGGATCGCCCCCACCCTGCTCCTCGCAAAGCTCGCCAGCGATCTTGCCAAACCGGACGGCTTGCGGTGGATCAGGGCCGGAGATGCGGATTCCGTCCTGGAAAACCTGCCGGTGCAAGAGCTGTGGGGTATAGGCTCCCGCACTGCCGAAAGCCTTGTCTCCCTCGGCATCAGAACATGCGGGGAACTGGGCAGTGCCCCCGCAAGCCTCCTGCGGAACAAATTCGGCATCATCGGAGAGACATTGAAGGGGATGGGCAGAGGACTCTGCAACAGGCCTCTTGTCACCGGGGAGGAAGACCCGCAATCCATCGGACACAGCATCACTCTCCCCCGGAACACCATGGACAGGAAAGAGATAGGAAGCACCCTCCTGAGGCTGTGCGAAATGGTGGGGAGGAGAGCAAGAAAATGCGGGTTCGTGGGGAGGACGGTCTCCCTTACCCTCCGCTATCCGGACTTCGAGACCTTCACGAGGCAGAGCACCCTCTCATGCCCCACCAACGACACGCGGGCCATCTATGACCGGGCGCTGGAAGTCCTGAACGGCATTCGCCTCAGGGACAGCGTGCGCCTCCTCGGCGTCTGCCTCTCCTCTCTCCTGCAGGAGAGGGGCCAGATGCACCTGCTGGCGGACGTGGAGAAGCGGCGCTCCCTTCTCCGGGCCATGGACTCCATCAATGACAGGTACGGGGAGTGCAAGATCGTGCGCGCCTCCTGCCTGAAGCAGGCGGAGCCCCCGGGGGTGATTTCCCCCGCCTGGAGGACGTCAGGGGTCAGGAATATCAGAGTGAAGTAGCAGCCGTGCGGCAGGCGATCCGCTTCCTCATTCCGGTCCGGAGCCCCGTATCACTTCTTCCGCCGTATTCCTGTCTTCCTTCCTGACCAGGATTCTTATCTCGCCGATCTTCCCGACATTCACCGGATAGGGGCTCACCTTCGACGAGCGCAGCACCACGGGGATATCCCCGCTCTCGAGCAGGTCCTTTATGATCTCCGCCTCGATGGGGTCATAGGTAATCAGAAGCTCCACCCATTCTTCGCTCATCACACCTCTCCAAGAGACAGGAAAAGGCAGGGTGAAACAGAATGAGACAGGGTACGACAGGAAATAGAAAACAGCAGCTCTCTATCTCTTTTTGTTTTACTCTCTTCCTGTCTTATTCTGCTTCATTCTGTCTTTCTCTGTCTTACTCTGTCGTATCCTGTCTCACTCTGTAGTTATCTGTCTCATTCTGCCTTTTTCTGCTTCACTTTTTCCCAGTCTTTCAGAAACTTCTCTATCCCGATATCCGTCAACGGATGTTTGATAAGCTGGGTAATGACACTGTAGGGGATGGTGGCGATATCCGCCCCCAGTTTCGCTGCATCGACTACATGGAGCGGGTTCCGTATGCTCGCAACGATCACTTCCGTATCGAACAGGTAGTTCTCGAAGATGGACTGGATGTCTCCGACGATGTCCATGCCCACATGGCTGATGTCATCGAGCCTCCCCACAAAGGGGCTTACATAGGACGCTCCCGCCTTTGCCGCAAGCAGCGCCTGGCTGGCGGAAAAGATGAGGGTCACATTGGTCCTGATGCCCGCCGAGGAGAGCCTCTTCACCGCCCGGAGCCCATCCTCCGTCATGGGGATCTTGACCACGATGTTCTCATGGATTTTCGCGAGCCCTTCACCCTCCTTCACCATATCCTCCGCCCGAAGGCTCACCGCTTCCGCGCTCACCGGACCGTCGACGATGCTGCAGATCTCCTTCAGGATGTCTTCCGGGTCTCCCTTCTCCCGCGCCATCAGCGAGGGGTTCGTGGTCACCCCGTCAATCACTCCCACTTCCCAGGCCTTCCTGATCTCCTCCACGTTTGCCGTATCGATGAAAAATTTCACTTCCGCTCCTCCGTCTCTATCGGTAATAGAATGTATTCATCTCCCTCCCGCTCGATCCTGAAGCCGAATGCGTTGACCGTCTCGACCAGCGGCCTCCCCAGGATCAGGTCCAGCGCCTCCTCAGGCACCGCAAACCGCTCTTTCAGGAAGGGTCTTACATACGTATCGTACTGGAGGGCGTCCATGATCTCTTCCACGGCATCCTCGCTGCCCTGCGCCAGCTTTTCGAACGCCGCGGCAAGCTTCACGTACGAGCACTTTTCCTCATGCCGCACGATGATCTCCAGAAGAACCCCGACAGAGCCGAAGATCTCCTTTCTCGTCAGCCGTTCCTTTTCAAGACCCGACAGCAGGTCCGTCGGGGCCCAGCACTTGTAGGCCCTGCATTGGGAGGGCCGGTCGTCGTAGATGGCGCAGCCCGCCTCCTCCCGATGGAAGAAACATCCCCGGTCACCCTCCTGCTCCCTGATCTTGATGAGCTCCATGGGGGCCTCGAATATCTCTTCGTCTCCCTCCGCCCTCACCAGCTCGCCTTCCCGTATGGTGTATGCCGTCTCATGGGAGAGGATGCCGTTCAGGAACAGGGACAGGTCACCCTTCATGAGCACCGGCCCTCCTCCCTTGCAGCAGGAGCCGCACCGGACACAGTGGCTCCTTTTCCTCTTCAGTACCATTCTTTGCGGCGCTCCGCTCTCTTCCCTCCCCTGGGGGGTCAGGATCTCAGCCCTGTTTTCTGTCGTGTTTCCGTCTCCCATGTCTGCTCCCCTTCACTCCTTCTTCGATGATTTCGACGAGATGCTTCACCTCTTTGTCCCTTATCCCGCTCCTGAGCTGAAGGATGCAATTCGGACAGGAGGTGACGATCATATCCGCGGAGCGGTAGGCTTCCCGCCTCTCTTCGAGAATGCTCCCGGAAAGCTCCGGGTACAGCACCCTGAACGACCCCCCGAACCCGCAGCACCCCCTCTCCGTCTCACTGACCGTGAACCCTCTCTCCCGCAGGATCTGCCGCGGTTCGACGCTCACCCCCAGGTAGTTGAGGGCGTGGCAGGGATCATGGTAGACGATGCGGGATGCGATGCGGCGCTCCTGCGTATCGCTGTCCGACGGGAGCCGCTCCCCGGCAAAGAACTGCGCCACGTCGAGGGCGTGCACGATCCCTTCTCCCCCCAGCTTCCGGTATTCGTTCCTGATAAAGTGGACACAGGTAGGACAGAGGCCCACCACCGCCTCCACCTTCAGCTTCCTGAAGACATGCATGTTTCTTTCCGCCAGTTCCGCGGCATCATCCATAAGACCGAGCCCCATGAGCGGCGCTCCGCAGCATACCTCCCCCTTGGGGAGCACCACGTCGTACCGCAGCGCGTTCAGGCTGCGTATCAGCGCCCCTCCCAGGTGCGGGGAGAGGAAGTTCGCGGTGCACCCGGCAAAGACGGCCACCCTGCCCCGCGGACGGGGCACCCGGAAAAGGGACTCTCCGTCCCTGAGCCCGAAACCGGGCACGGTAATCCCCATCTGCCGCAGTACCCCGAAAGGCTTGATCCGGTGGAGGGGGAACACCTCGTTGGCACCCTCGATAAACTGGAGCACCCTGAAGCTGAGAGAGGGTCTCTTCAGTGCAAGCCTCATCCCGAGGCCGAGAAGCCTCCTCTTCCTGTTGAAAGCGCTGAGTCTCCTCCTTCCCTCGTATACCGCCCCGGTCACGTCGATGCCGAGGGGGCAGAGTTTGTTGCATGCGCCGCAGAGAATGCAGGTAAAGATCCTTTCGTCCAGGAGCGCGGAAGGTTCGAGGGAGCCCTCGAGGAACTGCTTCAGCAGGATGGCCCTTCCCCGTGCGCCCATCCCCTCCGTCCCCTCCTGCCGGTAGGAGGGACAGTGCGCCTTGCAGCTCCCACACCGGACGCAGGAAGCGAGCTCCGTGACGGAGCGCCGCTGTGCGTCCCTGCTCCCGGCGCTACTCATTGAGACTTCCGCTCCTGAAGCCCTCCAGGTCGATCGCCACATACGTGAACCCGAATTGCTTCAGTCGTGCCGCAATCTCCCTGCGCAGACTTTCATCGAGGAGCCGGGCGATTTCGCCGAGCCGCGAAAAGAGCTCATCTTTGCAGTAGAAGCGCCTGTTCCGGGGGTTCCGGGCAAAATCGGGGTTTTCCAGCTCACGGGTGGTGATCACCTCGCAGGGGACCCCGGTGCCGCACGCCAGGTCCTCCGCATTACGGAACTCGCTCTCCGGCATGGTATCCGAGCGGCCGATGACCGCAAGGGAGCGGATACCCGCCTCCTTGACAGCCTTCAGGAGAAAGGTGCTGTCAACGCCCCCGGAAAAGGCGAGGACCACCGAATGCATTTCCCGGAGC
>JADLDZ010000027.1 GCA_020846375.1 Nitrospirales bacterium
ACCTCCTGTCCTCGTCTGTCATTCCGGCGAGCCTGTCCCTGCTTGTCGGGGATCGCCCGGCCCAGTCCGGTCCCGGCAGAGTCCGGGAGCAGTCCGGAATCGTTCTTCGGAAGGGCAGGCTCCGTACCGCTTGCGGGAATCCCCATGAGCTTATGGCTCACAAGGGAACATGCAAGGGGAGTTTATCATTTCCTTTTGTCTGTCATTCCCGCTCTTGTCCCGGCCTAGTCCGGGATCGGTCGGGAATCTTTCTTCGGAAGGATCCCGGGCTGGGCCGGGATGACGGCATACAACACCATTTTCGAGGCAATGACATGTGTGAGTTCTCATTGGTGAACTCGTTAGTATCTTTAGTACAAGTGGCAGGAGATATGCCGGCCGCCGCTCTCTTTCAGTTCGGGAACCTGCTTGTCGCAGATGCCGAACCGCTTCGGACAGCGCGGATGGAAGGGACATCCCGGCGGGACGGAGAGGGGGCTTGGCACGTCTCCCGTTTCGATCATCCTTGCCTGGACCACCTGCTCGGGTATCCGGTATCTGAGCTTCGGAGCGGAGGATAGAAGCAGCTCGGTGTAGGGATGTTTCGGCTCGCGGAACAGCTCTTCCGTCTTCGCCCTTTCCACGATCCTGCCGAGATACATGACCGCCACCTCATCGCTCAGGTAGTGCACCACCTTCAGATCATGACTGATGAAGACGAGGGATATCCCCGTTTCCCTCCTGATGTCCTGCAGGAGGTTTACGATCTGCGCCTGGATGGAGACATCGAGGGCGGACAGTGGTTCATCCGCTACGATCAGCTCCGGGGAAAGGGCGAGGGCGCGGGCGATACAGATCCTCTGCCTCTGTCCGCCGCTGAATTCGTGGGGATACCCGCCCATCGCGTCCGCAGTAAGACCGACCTTGCCCAGGAGCTGTACCACCCTGTCCCGGATCTCCCGGGAGGGGACGATTTTATGAATGAGAAAGGGTTCGGAGAGGGTATCGACGATGCGCATCCTCGGATTCAGCGAGGCGAAAGGGTCCTGGAAGATGATCTGCACGGACCTCCGGAACCTCTTCAATTCCTCTCCGTGAATAGTGGAAATGTCCTTCCCCCTGAAGAAGATCTTCCCTCCGGTGAGGGGCAGCAGCTTCAGGATCATCCGGGCCACGGTGGACTTGCCGCACCCGCTCTCTCCCACGAGGGCAAAGACGGTATCCTGCTTCACCCCGAAGCTGACCCCGTCCACCGCTTTCAGCCATGCGCCGGGCGTGCGGCCTCCTCCTTTGACGGGAAAATATTTCCGTATCGCTTCTGCTCTCAGGATTTCTTCCATATCTCCCTGCACCGCATGCACCGCACGAAATGGGCCTGCTCAACCTCCTCCAGCACCTGCTCCGTTCTCCTGCACGCATCCCGCACCTCGGGGCACCTGTCCGAGAACCGGCACCCTCCGGGGAACCGGTCGGGGGTGGGGACAAACCCCGAAATAGGCCGCAGAGCGGTGCCCTTCGCCACCGGCAGAGAATTCAGAAGACCGACGGTGTACGGGTGGAGGGGATTCCGGAAGAGGGCTTCCACCCCTGCACGCTCCACGATCTGCCCTGCGTACATGATGGCGACCCTGTCCGCCTGTTCGGAGATGATGCTCAGATCGTGGGTAATGAGCAGCACCGCCATGTCCCGCTGCGTGCGGAGACCCTGCAGCAGCTCCAGGATCTGCGCCTGGATGGTGACGTCGAGGGCGGTCGTGGGCTCATCAGCGATGAGAAGGGAAGGATTGCAGGCGATGGCCATTGCGATCATCACTCTCTGCCGCATCCCTCCCGACATCTGGTGGGGGTAATCCTTTATGCGCAGCTCGGGCGAGGGGATCTTTACGGAACGGAGCAGCTCCACCGCCTTATCCCGGGCATCCTTCTTCGTCATGGCGAAGTGCGCCCGCAACGCCTCCGCTACCTGGTATCCGATGGTGAGGACGGGGTTCAGCGAAGTCATGGGCTCCTGGAAGACCATGGAGATGTCTTTCCCCCGTATCCGGCGCATCTCTTCGTCGCTGAGGGCCAGGAGGTCCTTCCCGTTGAAGAGGATCTCCCCTTCCGCATAGGCATTGTGGGGAAGGATGCCCAGGACGGAAAGGGCGGTAAGGCTCTTGCCGCAGCCGCTTTCGCCCACAAGGCCGAATACTTCGGCTTTTCCGATATCGAGGAAGAGGTCGGAGACGACCCGCAGCGTTCCCCTGCCGGTCTTGAACAGGACGGACAGATTCTGTATGCTCAGGAGTGTCACCGGCATGGGGTGCGGCGATGCTTCCTCTGTTCTCGACTCATGGGGTTTCTCACAATTCTTCTATTATACCCCATCGGCGGCGGCACGAAAAAGCAGCAGGGAAAGAGGGCCTGCTGCCTGGGGGGAGAACGGTCGGCACAGCAAGGAGAGGTCTATTTCTCCACCATCTCCTCGTTGAGGGCGTCGTGGAAGGGCTTCCCCAGCTTGAAGTGCAATACCCTCTTCGCCGGCACTTCCACCTTTTCCCCTGTCCGTGGGTTCCGTGCGACTTTCGCATTTCGCTGTTTCACCCTGAAATTCCCGAACCCCCGGATCTCTATCTTCTCGCCCCGGGCAAGGGCGTCTTTCATCCCGTCAAAAACGGTATTGATGATGGTTTCGACCTGCTTCTTTGTCAGCCCTTCCACCTTTTCGGTTACTTTTTCGACCAAAACCGACTTTGTCATAATGGAGCCTCCTGACCTGATTTTATTGCAGATATATGTATTTCAGTTCCAGCCTGGGAATGATCTTCGCTAATCCTTCCGGCAACCGTCCGCTGAGCAGGTCCAGGATCGGAGACTTTTCCTTTTTGGATACCACCTCGGGCTCCCCCCGGATGCCGGCCATCCTGGCCGCCGTCCTCACCGCATGGTCGAGGTCGCCCAGTTCGTCCACCAGCCCCGCCTGTATGGCCTGCCGCCCGGAAAAGATCCTGCCGTCCGCTATCGGCCTCACCTTCTCCACCGGCATTTTCCTCCCCTCCGCCACCGCGGCGATGAACTGTTCGTGGACGTCATCCATTACCCCCTGGAGGATTTCCCGCTCCTCCCTTCCGACACCGCGGAAGACAGAGGCCATATCCTTGTATTTGCCGCT
>JADLDZ010000028.1 GCA_020846375.1 Nitrospirales bacterium
CGTATTTTTGCGGATCGTAATCGTGGTAGCTTTTGTCCCTTTCCGAAATCACCTTCACCTCAAGGGGCCAGCGGATGCCGAAAGCGGGGTCGTTCCACCTGACCCCCTTCGCGCGGTCGGGCCGGTAATATTCGGACATCTGGTAGAAGACCTCCGTATCGTCCTGCAGCGTGAGAAAGCCGTGGGCAAAGCCCTCGGGGATATAGAGCATCATCCCGTTCCGCTCCGTCAGGGTGACCGGAAGCCATTCCCTGTACGTGGGAGAGCCGGGCCTCAGGTCGATGATCACGTCGTAGAGCTCTCCCCGGATGCACCGGACCAGCTTGGCCTCGCCATACGGCTCCTCCTGGTAGTGCATGCCCCGCAGGGTCCCCCTGCTCCGGGTATAGGAGATGTTGCATTGCACCAGACGCGGGTCGAGCCCCCGGCTCTCGAACTCCCTCCGGCACCAGGTGCGGATGAAATAGCCGCGCTCGTCCTGTATTCTCTCCGGCTCGATGAGAAACGCACCCTTCAGTCCCGTCTCCCTGAAAATCATCGGATATTCACCTCGGGGACAAAAGTGACGAACCTGCCCCCCCACTCCCGTATGCACGCCATCTGCTCCATCACCTCTTCCTTCAGGTTCCAGGGGAGAATCAGCAGGTAGTCGGGCTTCGTCTCCCGCACCCTTTCCGGAGGGCAGATCGGGATGCGCGATCCCGGGAGATAGTGGTTCTGCTTATACGGGTTCCGGTCCACCGTATAGTCGATGAAGTCGGTCCGTATGCCGCAGTAGTTCAGGACGGTATTCCCCTTTGCCGGGGCCCCGTACCCGGCAATGGACTTGCCCTCCCTCTTCGCCCGCACCATGAAATCGAGGATGGACCGCTTCGCTGCCCGCACCTTCTCCCCGAAGGAGCGATAGCACTCCATCCCGTCGAAGCCCGCCTTTCTCTCCTTTTCCTGCAGCTCTTTCACCCTCTCTCCCACGGGCTTCGAGGTGTCCTCCGCATGTCGTGCATAGATGCGGAGCGACCCCCCGTGCGTCGGGAGTTCCTCCACATCGAAAAGGGTGAGGCCGTACCGGGCGAAGATCTTCCCGACGACAAGAAAGGAGAAGTAGGAGAAGTGCTCGTGGTAGATGGTGTCGAACTGGTTCTCCTCCATCAACCTCATCAGATGAGGGAACTCCATCGTGATGATCCCCTCCGGCTTCAGGAGGATTTTCAGTCCCTCCACGAAATCGGTCAGAGCAGGCACGTGGGCGAGGACATTGTTCCCGATGAGCAGGTCCGCTTGCTGCCCTCCCGCGGACAGGATTTCCGCCTGCCTTGCCCCGAAGAACTCGGCAAGAGTGGGGATCCCCTTTTTACGCGCCGCCTCCGCGACATTCCGCGCGGGCTCGATCCCGAGGACGGGAATGCCCCTCTCCCCGAAATACTGGAGGAGGTAGCCGTCGTTGCTCGCTATTTCGACGACGAGGTGGCGGGCGGTGAGCCCGAAGCGCTCCACCATCATCTCCGTATAATGCCGTGCATGGGCGAGCCAACTGTCGGAATAGGAGGAGAAGTAGGCATAGTCGCTAAAGATCTCCTCCGGCGTCTCGAAGACCGGGAGTTGGACAAGGTGGCACGACGGGCACACATACACGTGCAGCGGATAGAAAGGCTCCATTCCGAGGAGTTGGTCCGGCTTGAGGTAGGAATTCGCCAGGGGTGACACCCCGAGGTCGGCGAAGGTATCCGACAGGGGGCTGCCGCAGAAACGACATTGTATTTCGCTTGTCATCATTTTTCGACTCCTTTGGGGGAAATCAGATCGTCCTCACGCGTACGCAGGGTGTCTCCCCGCAGCGTGTGCCCATTCCAGGTTCCCGGTCAGCAGGCCTTCGCTCCGCAACTCCTTCAACACCATGAGCCTCATGAACCGGGAGGTGCGGAAGTCACTGTCCCTGAAACGCATCGCTTCCAGCCCCTCCTTCAGCTCTTCGATGGTGGAGAGCAGATCCTCCTGCGGCTGGAAACCGGGGGCCAACTCCCGGAAAAGCCCGAAATCCACCCGGTAGGAGCGCTTGTCCGGCGGGGCATCCTTGTTTATGGAAATTTCCACCCCCGGTATTACCTCTGCCACCGCTTCCGCCAGCTCCCGGACCTGGTAGTTCCATGCATCGCTCCCCACATTCACCGCAGTGAACGCCCCCCCGTTTCCCGGCTTCCTCTGCACGGCCCAGTCGATGGCGCGCGCCATGTCCCGGACAGGTATCAGGGGCCTCCAGGGGGTCCCGTCGCTCAGGATCGTGATGCGCCGCGAGGCAATGGCCCCCGCAACGAAATCGTTGAGTACCAGATCCAGGCGCAGCCTCTCGCTCATGCCGCAGGCCGTGGAGAACCGGAGGCTTGTCACCCGGAAAGAGTCGGCGGCGAGCCCCTCCAATTCCCTTTCCGTATATACCTTGGACCGTGCGTAGGCAGTCAGGGGATGGAGGGGGGAATCCTCCTTTCTCGGGCTGTCGTCCGCACACCCGTACATGCTGCAGCTCGAGGC
>JADLDZ010000029.1 GCA_020846375.1 Nitrospirales bacterium
CCCCTCTGCAACGAGCAGCCGGTATCTCTCTATTTCACTTTCGCTATGCATCTTTTCCGCGCCACGCAAACAAACACCTCCGGCAATTACTCCTCTTCGCCATGAAAGACGACCCTTTCCCAATCACTGGCAGGAATGCCGTAATCGGGGATGCTCATCTCCATATCGTGAGAGCAGTACGGGTACTGTTTCCGTACCCTCTCAGCGGGCAGGTGCCAGGAGAGCCCGTCCGCGGTGAAAAGCAGCCCCGCCAGGATCAGTGTCCCGTTAAGAACAGTCCAGTACAGGGAGCTGACGCCGAAAAATACCTGGAGGCCGATGCCCACCGCTGCAATGCTCATCCCCGTACGGATAAGCGCCATCCCGGTACGGGAGCGCGCCATCACGGTGCGGAGCCGGGCCATCACATTCCGCCGTTCCGCCAGAACCGTCCTTTCGAGGGCAAGGCCGGTCGTGGCCCACACACCGGGAGAATGGAAGGCGCTCACCGGCGGCCTCGGAGCGCACCGCTTCCCGGAGGGATCACCTTTACCTGCGAAGGGGAGGACAGCGTCCCATATACGGGGGGCCTTCTCGATCGCCCCTATCGCTTCAAGCCCCCTCCTGCCGGCCCGGCGGCCGGGCAGATACCAGAAAAAGCCTTCCACTGCCATCAGGCAGCCGGTTCCGATCAGTGCTATGTCGAAAGCCATCCACGAACCGCTTTGGAACTGGCGCAGCAGTCCGATTCCCAGCCCGGCAAAAGCGATTCCCGAACGAGCAAAGGCGAGGCCCGTTCGCGCCTCTGCCATGAGAGTGCGATACCATGCCAGCGCCGTCCTCTCCTCCGCCATGTCCGTCCTGTCGCTCGCAAGGAACCGCCTTCTCATCACCGGGGAGAGCGAAGCCCAGCCGGCGCGGAGCGCGTCCGCCCCCTTCACCACGGTGCTTCTCATAAAGACAGGATCATTGCCGGGCCGCGCCACTTCGAGGATCGTCGTCCCGCAGGTTGCCTCCGTCAGAACAAAATCGGTCCTCTTCCCGGAGGCATTGCGCGCAGGCAGATACCAGAGGAGGCCATCCGCGGCCATGACGATCCCGGCCGCAAGGAAGAGCGCCGCAAGAGAGGTGAGGAAGATTCCCCCGCTGAAGAACCTGATGAGGGAGAGGGCGATGGTGATGAAGGAAAGGCCGGTGCGCACGAAAGCGAGGCCTGTCCTCCCCTTTGCCAGGGCGGTGCGCCTGCAGGCAAACCGGGACCGCTGCTCCGCAAGGAAGTTCCTCACCTTTGCGAGAGGAGTCCTGCCCGCCGTGAGGGGAAATTGCGGATTGATATCCTGGTTGTTCTCGATAATCCGGGCGAGATCGGAGGGAAGGGCGACAAGGAACTCTATTTCCTGTACGCCAAGAGCGTTCCGGACATCCTCGGTAACGGAGGGGTTGCCGGGATCACAGGCAATCACCTTCGCCTTCCCGTCCCTGAGGGAAAGGGGAGCCCACAGCGCGGCCTTTAATCTCTCCCCGTCCACCCTCCGGAGGGCCTCCCGGGACAGGATGATCCCTTCATCGTACTCTACAAAGGGACAGCCATAATACTCCGAAAGGCAAAAGAGCAGCTCCTGCTTCGGGATGCCTGCTTCACCACCAGGAGGGGGCAGGGGGCGTTCGTGATGACGCGCTCTGCAGTGCTCCCCAGAAGCGCCATGTCCACCCCCCTGCCAGCCGCGGCTCTCCATTACGACCAATCAGCTCTTCAGCATGCGCACGGCCTCGACGCTTCCTTCCGCCGACGCGACAGGAACCGCACCGTGCCGCTCCGGCAGGGCATCCATCCTTTCGTCTTCCGTATGCATCAGTGGGCCCCTCCTCCTTTTCTGAAAACCATGCCCACGCCGAAGCCCGCCCCGAGGGCCGCAAGGATGGAGAGCAGGCCGTACACCCCTCCATGGTCCTTTGCCATGCCCGCCAGACGTTTTACCAGCCCCACCTGCTCGACAGACACCTTGGTCTCGGCTGTTTCCACCACCCTGCCGCCCTTTACCGCATAGACGGTCACCGTATAGACACCCGGCTGCGCCTGGTAGGGCCACTGGGTAAGGATATAGTAGTTCTTCTTTCCGTTTTCATTCCGCACCAGTATCTTGCCGATCGAGGCGGCATAGAGCCCGGAATGCTCCTGGAAACGCACGAATTCGCCGAACCACCGCTCCTTCTCCGCATCGTCGGCAACAGGGCTCATCTTCACTTGGCGTGCGAGGGCATCGTACCCAAGGACATACTTTTCCCTCTCCCCTTTGTTCACGATCGCACCAAGGTCGCCTGTACTGTGAAGGGCATAGAGATGGGGAGCCTCTTCGAGATGCAGCGATCCCACGTTCATCCAGAGGAACCCGGCCTGTTTCCCTTTTTTCTTCAGGGTCTGGCTCCCGTCCGGCGAGGCGATCTTGATGATGAGATCGCAGCCGGAGTCCGCAGAGCCCCTCACACTTACCGAGCTCCCATGGTAAAAGAAACCGATGGTGATCCTGTCGTGGTTGGCCGTCGCCGTCAGTTCCGCCGACACCCCTCGCGGAAGCAGGCCCACCGCGGCCAGGGCACCGCAGAGAGTCAGCAGGCGGAACAATGGATTCAGGTATCTCATCAGTGTCCTCCCGATCGTCCCAGGAGCAGGGGCGGCGTCATGGTGAGCTCGAAGATGATCCTGACCGTGACCGCCAGTACAATGCATGCCAGAATGATCTTGAGCTGCTCCCCTTTGAGCTTCCTGCCGAAGATGGCACCTATCTGGGCCCCGAACGTGGAGCCGATGAGGAGCAGTACGGCGAGGATGAAATCCACGTTGTGGTTCGTATACGCCTGGAGAAAGGTCACTTCGATGCAGTTGAACAGTATCTGGAAGAGGCTGGTGCCCACCACCACATGCATGGGCATCCTCAGGATATACACCATTACCGGCACCATGAGAAAGCCGCCTCCCACCCCCATGACCGCGGCAAGGATGCCCACAAACCCACCGAAGAAGAGAGGGACCAGCACGGAATGGGTTACGCCCGATTTTTCGAAGCGGGTCTGCAGGGGAAGCGCCCGGAGGAACCGCGCAAGTCCGGATTCCTCCCCCGGTTCCGCCGTGTCCGTCCTCTTCTTTCTCATGCTCTGGAGGCTCTCGACGAACATATAGCTCCCGACGATCCCGAGCATGAGCACATAGGTCATCTTGATCACAAAATCGGCATTGCCCATGGCATTGAGCACCTTGATCCCCTGGACGCCGATGAGTCCTCCGACAAAGCCGCCGGCGAGGAGGTACAGCCCCATCTTGAAATCCACGTTCCCTACCTTCCAGTGTGCATAGGTGCCGGAGGTTGATGCCGCTACGATCTGGTTCGAATCCGTTGCCGCGGCGACCGTCGAGGGGATGCCGAACATGATCAGGAGGGGCGTCATCAGAAAACCTCCCCCCACTCCGAAAAGCCCTGAAAGAAGTCCCACCGCAAGGCCGAGCCCCACAGGAATAAGTATATTGATACTGGTTAAAGCCACCGGCAAATACAGGTACATGAATCCTCCTCTTCGCTGTCTTTCTCTCGCTTCTTCTCAGGCGGCATAACTTCCCTTGGCCATGGTGACGATCGGCCTCGATGCAGTCCTCACGAGACGGTTCAGTTCCTTCGCCTTTATCGCGCCGTCGGTGGTGACGGTGGGGCTCAGCAGGACCATGTCGATGTTCGTGTTCTGTTTCAGGATGTTTTTTATCGCGGAGACGACATCCATGGCAGCGGAGCTGAAATCGACCGTGATCCCCGCTTCGCTGCATTTCTGCTGCAAGAGGGCGATCTTCTCTTCATAGCTCTCCCGGTTCCTCCGGTAGTCATCCGCTATCATCTCCCGTGCGGTCTTGTGCTCGTTGGCCTCGGCAAAGGCGACCACCGTCATCATATCCCCGATTTTTTCCATTACTTTCCTTTTGTAGATCATCAAGACGGAGATGCCGTCGCTCATGACCTTCGCAAGGTCCATTGCATACGAAAAACCCTCACCAAACTTCTCATTGTGATAGGTGACAAACAAGAGTTGCTTCTTTCTCATTTCCCCCTCCGTTTTTTTTGCTTCACCATACATAAAGCAAAAACGATGCCACATTATATGCATTTGTAATTATTGGATATTATCAAAAATATAAGGAAGGCTTTGTTTCAAATCCGGACAGTGCTGAACACTCTGCCCCTCCGTCTGCAAAAAAGACAGGAAAAAGGGGCGGGGAGTGCCCTGCTGCCCTCCGCACAGGAGAAAGGCGAAGAAGAAAAGGCTGCTGTCGGTCCGGAGACGTTCAAAGATGAAACAGAGTAAAGAGGAATGAAGAGAGACAGGGAGAACTATCGGAGAGATTTTTCGAAGTGCCGGTGCTCCGCTCCGGAATCGATGGAGCGCTGCACCTCGCGGGCATCAAAAAGAGAGGAGCGAAGGGTCAGCGCTGTTCGTCCGTGATCAGGCCCTCTTTCAGTATCCTCCACAGGCTCGTCCGCGAGATGCCCAGAAGCTCCGCCGCCTTCGATTTGTTGCCCCCCACCATCTCCACCACCTTTTCCGCATACTCCCTGTTCAATTCGTCGATTGTCTTGATCCTGTCGGGCTCGATGGTCTCGATCTGGTACAGGGCAAGACTCTGGGGAAGGCTTTCAGGGGTGAGCAGTGCGCTCTTTTCGAGGATCACGGCCCTCTCGATGATATTCTCGAGCTCACGCACATTCCCGGGGAAGCTGTAGTGGAGGAGGATATCCATCGACTGCTTCGAGAAGCCGGTGATTCGCTTGTTCGATTTCGGAAGGTGCTTCCGGAGGAAATGCGTGCTGAGGGGCTCGATATCCTCCCTTCTGTCCCGCAGGGGTGGAATGAAGATCTCCATGATATTCAGCCGGTAGTAGAGGTCCTCCCTGAACTTCCCCTCTGCGATGAGCTTCTTCACCCGCTGGTTCGTGGCCGCGATAAAGCGCACATCCACCCTGATGGGCCGTGTTCCCCCCACCCGGTAGAACTCCCCCTCCTCGATCACCTTGAGAAGCTTTGCCTGGAGGTTGGTGGCCATTTCCGCGATCTCATCGAGAAAAAGGGTGCCGGTATCGGCGATCTCCACCAGACCCTGCTTCGTCCTGACCGCCCCGGTGAAAGCGCCCTTTTCGTGGCCGAAAAGCTCGCTGGCGAGAAGCTCTTCGGTGAGCGTCGCACAGTTGATGGAGAGGAAGGGCAT
The DNA here is from genome assembly GCA_020846375.1 of Nitrospirales bacterium. Taxonomy (GTDB): domain Bacteria; phylum Nitrospirota; class Thermodesulfovibrionia; order Thermodesulfovibrionales; family Dissulfurispiraceae; genus Nitrobium. The sequence continues at coordinate 5,225 of JADLDZ010000029.1, forward strand.
GTTCTGCCTCCGGCTGGTGAAGTGGATGATCTTGGCCAGAAGGCTCTTTCCCACGCCCGTCTCACCGGAGAGGAGGATGTTGCAGTCGGAATCATGGATCCCTTCGATGACCTCCAGGATTTTCAGCATGCTCCCGCTCCGGGCGATGATGGAGACGTTCCTGTTCATGCCGAAGTAGGCCTTGAGAGCGACGTTCTCCTTCCTGAGGAGCTTCCGCTCATGGATATTCTTCACCTTGATGATCAGCTCGTCCAGGTCGAACGGCTTGGTGATGTATTCGTAGGCTCCCTTCTTTATGGCCTCCACGGCAGAGCCGATGCTCCCGTACCCGGTGATCACCAGCACCTCGATCTCCGGGTGCTTCTCCTTGACCTTCCCGAGGAGCTCGATGCCGCTCATTTCGGGCATTTTTATATCGGTGATCAAGACGTCGAAATGGTCGCCTTCCACCCGGTCGAGCGCCTCCCGGCCGTTCCGGGCGCCCACCACCTCATACCCCTCCTTCTTGAGGGTGTACACCAGGTGTTTCAGCGTGATCTCTTCGTCCTCGGCGATCAGGATCTTAAAGCCCATGTGCCTCCCCGGCCACCGGCAGCGTGATGGTGAAAGTGGTCCCCCTGCCCTCCGCGCTCTCCGCAGAGATGTCGCCGCCGTGCTTCCTGATGATGTTGAAGACGATGGCAAGCCCGAGGCCGGTGCCCCTGTCCTTTGTCGTAAAAAAGGGCTCGAAGATCTTCTCCTCGGCATCGGAAGGCATGCCCCTGCCGGTGTCCGATACCTTTATCATAACATGGTCTCCTCCTCTCTCCGACACGACTTTCAGCTCTCCCTTTCCGGACATCGCCTGCACCGCATTGGTAAAGAGGTTGATAAACACCCGCTCCATCTGCTCGGGGTCGACCGCTGCCATGAGGCCTCCGGGTTTCGTCTCCACCGACAGGCGGACCCCCTCCGTAGTGACGAGGGCGCCGACAAGGCGGTAGGCTCCCGCGATGATCTCGTTGAGGTCCACCTGCTGCTTCCGGGGCTCCCGCCCGCGGGCGAATTCGAGGAGGTCTTCCACGATCCGCTTCACCCGCACCGTCTGGCCCACGATGTCCCCCACTATCTCCTGCACGAAACCGGGACAGGTGTCGCCCGTCTCCTTCACCAGCATCTGCGCCGATATGTTTATGTTGTTCAGGGGATTGTTGAGCTCATGGGCCACCCCTGCCGCCAGGGTGCCGATGGCCGCCAGCTTTTTCGTATGGAGGAGCTCGCTGTTCTTTCGTGCAAGCTCCTCCTCGCGCAGGGCGAGCTGCTCCTCCATGGCATTGAATTTCCGGATGAGCAACCCCACTTCATCGTTGCCGCCCCACTTCGTCATCACCGACAAGGGGAAGAACTCCCCCTTTCCCTTCTTCTCCACCACCTCGATAAGCAGGCGAAGACGGCTCACCACATTGCTGCTGATGAAGAAGAGGGTTCCTATCCCCACAATGAAGAAAAGGGGTATCAGTACTACCAGAGCAATTTGCGAAAGATGAATGAAGCGGTCCACATTCGCCCGGGCCGTGCTGTCGAGCTCTTTGGAGATTGTCAGCACCTCTTCCCCCATTTTCCTGAGGGCGCTCGTCTCGGCATCGAGCCGGTAGAGCCCCTGCACCAGCTTGTGGCCCGGGGGCAGCAGGAAGATATCCCGCAGGAGCTCCGCCGTCTGAAAGGGCCTGTCGAGGAAAGCCGACTTCATGAAAGGAAGCACCCGGGCATACTGCCGGTAGCGGGGGCTGATGCTGTCGAACCCGGTGGTCAGCTCCCCCACCGATTCCTCGATGCTCCCGAATCTCCGTCCGTACTCCTGTATACGCTGCTTCAGAGCCGCGAGATTGCCCGTCCTGTCCTGCGGCAGTACGGCGTCGAGGAGTGCGTCGATCTCTCCGAGATAGCGGCGGATGGCTGCGGACTCCTCTATGGCCTTCGGCCTGCCGTAAAGGAAAAAGTTCTTCTCGTGCCTTCTCAACTGGAGGGATTTGTTCCGCAGGGTATCAGCAAACTCCAGGGAGCGGACTTCCTTCCTGATCTCGATGAAATTGAGGTATTCGAAGACGGCAAGGAGTGCAATGACGGACGCGCTGATCACGAACCCGAGGGTTATTTTCTTTCTGAGCGACATAAGGGTAAGAAAACACAGGAAACCGGGAAAAGTAAAGAAACGGTATTGCCACGGCTACTCCTGCATGCTGAACCGCCGTCCCCCTCTCAATCATATCCTTTCGCCTGTTTTCCCTTCCTGTGGAGAGTGACGCGCGTCCTGTCTCCCACCCGCTCCACCTCGAAAGGAGGAGAGGTGCCCTGCTCCCCGTATTTCGCTTAATGGAACAAAAGGATCCCGAAGCAGTGGGGAAGGTGAAAATTCAGAGAATCCAGAGGAGTCCAGGACGCCCAGTGGGGACGGGAGGTGTCGTCGCCGCATTTGTAGAAATTGGCGCTCCAGCGGGCGCCAGGCATTTCGCCTGCGGGGCCCGTATATTTTTCGAGCAGAGAAAAAGGGATGAAGAACTCCAGTGTCCACGAGACCGTTCCCGCTATTTCCGGATCGACAAGGGATGGCATCGAATGATATATTTCCACCCGCTTCCCGTCCTCCTCCGGGAGCCTGACATACTCCCGGAAACCCTCCGGAGTCCGGACAGGATCGGTAATATAGCTGCAGAGGAGCGCTCCCCCGCAGTTGAACTCAAAGTTGAAGTATCCTTTATCCGCCCGTGGGCGAACGAAGAACTCCACACAACTGTCCTTGTAGACGGGATCCATGTAGCGGGAATGTACACAGCGGACATATCTGTCTTCGACATGAAAAATTCCGAAAATACCTCCGCTGTCGTAAAGCAGCTTTGCACGGGTACGGGGGCGATGCCCGCTGCTTTCGGGGCGGAAACAGGCAATCTCCAGGGATTCCACACCGCCCCAGACAGCACCGTCCCACGCGCCCCTCAGCCCGGGTTTCTCAAACCCGGCCGGCACCCGCTGCACACCATATTCTCTCTTCGCCTCCCCGGAACACCCCATGCGTTCGTCCCGCCTCCTTTACCCGGCCTGTCCCCCATGGATTATACCCCTCACAACGAAAAACAGGGAAATCCGATGCGCCTTTTCTTCATAATGCGCTCTCTTTCGGGGCTCCTGGCTAACCCCTCCTCACCTCCCCTTATTTTAAGAGGGGGTAAGATTGAGTTACGCCGTACAGGACACCCTCCCCTTTCTCCCCTCCCCTCAAGGGAGGGGACACATAGAAGTGAACACCTGTCTCAAGGGAGGGGAAAGAGAGGAGACCCTGAGACCACGGAGGAATTCGCTCGCAAAGAAAGAGGGTGCCCCCTCTGCCCACGCCGGAGGATGCGTATCCCGGATGGATATTTCCGGACAGGTATTTCTTAAAAATAACAGCATATCCCTGATTTATATGATTTATATTGTCCCTTGCGCACCCGTCTATTCCCTCTCCTCCGGGCTCCACTTTGCGAGATGCCGGAGATATTTCCACCTCCTCTGCACGTCCGCCTCGGCTTCTTTCATCAGCTCCGCCGCCAGCCCCTCGTCGATCAGCCGGAGCATCCGGTAGCGGTTCTCGTGGGAGGCGTACTCCTCGAAGGAGATGCCGGGCTCACCGCTGTCGATGACGAGGGGGCTCTTCCCCTCCTTTTCGAGGTCGGGATTGAACCGGTAGAGAGGCCAGTGGCCGCAGGCCACCGCCCTTTTCTGCGCCTCCACCCCCTTGCTCATGTCGATCCCCTGGGCGATGCAGGTGGAGTAGGCGATGACCAGCGAGGGGCCGCGGTACGCTTCGGCCTCCAGGAGAGCCTTGACCGCCTGGGCAGGGTTCGCTCCGAAAGCGATCTGTGCGATGTAGATGGTGCCGTAGGTGGACATGATCATCCCGAGGCTCTTCTTCGGGGTCCGCTTCCCCCCTGCCGCGAACTGCGCCACTGCGGGGATAGGCGTGGCCTTCGAGGTCTGCCCCCCGGTATTGGAGTA
>JADLDZ010000030.1 GCA_020846375.1 Nitrospirales bacterium
CGAGTTCACCTGCCTCTGCCCGCGCTCGGGGTATCCCGACTTCGCTACCTTCACCATACACTATATCCCCGACCGGAAGATCGTGGAGCTGAAGGCTCTCAAGCTTTACCTGAACTCCTTCAGGGAGATCTCCATTTCCCACGAGGAAGCGACGAATCGCATCCACGCGGAACTCGAAAAGCTTCTGCAGCCGCGCTTGCTCGAAGTGACCGGGGATTTCAACCCACGGGGAAACGTGAAGACGGTGATCCGGGTATCGTCGAACGGCCGAAGCGGCACGTCGGGGTAGGAGATACGGTATCGGGCTACTGTATTCCGGCAGGGGACAGGGCGGCCGCCCTCGCTCTTTCGATGAAGGCGCGCATCTTTTTCAGGTCCTTCCTGCCCTTTTCCTGCTCTACCCCGCTGCTCACGTCCACGGCATAGGGCCTCACCCGCTGGATAGCCTTCCCGACATTGCCGGAATTCAGTCCGCCCGAAAGGATGATCCTCCCATACCGCTTCGCCTCCACCGCGATGTCCCAGTTGAAGATCTGCCCTGTGCCGCCGAACTGCCCGGGCGAATAGGTATCGAGGAGAAAAGCCGCGGCCCGGCAGATCTCGAGGGGTTTGAGGTCCGTAAGCTCCTTCACCCGTACGGACCGTATGACCCGTGGCCAGACAGCGCATACCCCGGGCGGCTCGTCTCCATGCAACTGGAGGATATCGAGCCCCGTCCGCTCCATGATCTCCCTCATCCGCGCGGGTTCCTCATTCACGAATACCCCCACCGTGGTGATCAGGGGGGGCAGATGCGAGACGATCCCCTTTGCCTCCTCCGGAAGAATGAAGCGCGGGCTCTTGCCGAAGAAGATGAACCCCAGCGCGTCCGCGCCGTACTCCACCGCCGCCAGTGCATCTTCCAGATTGGTTATACCACAGATTTTGATCCGCATTCTTCTTCAATTATATCACGGGAAGTTTTGACAGAGACTCCCTGATCTTTTCCTCCGGGTACGCGTAATCCACCAGTTTCCCCGAGAGGTAGTCGGAATAGGCGGTGAGGTCGAGGTACCCGTGGCCGCTGAGGTTGAAGAGGATGCACTCCTCCTTCCCCTCCTCCCTGCAGCGCAGCGCCTCGTCCACGGCGGCCCGGATCGCGTGGGAGCTTTCGGGGGCGGGGATGATCCCCTCCGCCTTTGCAAAGGCGACCGCGGCCTCGAAAACCGCTGTCTGTCCGTATGCCCGCGCTTCGATGATGCCGTCGTGGTAGAGCTGCGACACGAGGGAGGAATCCCCGTGGTAGCGCAGCCCTCCCGCATGGATGCCCGGGGGCATGAAGTCGTGCCCGAGGGTATACATCATGAGGAAGGGGGTCAATCCGGCGGTGTCGCCGAAATCGTAGCGGAACTCGCCCTTGGTGAGGGTGGGGCACGAGAGGGGCTCCACCGCTATGGCCCGCACCTCTTTCCCGTGGAACTTGTCATGGAGGAAGGGGAAGCTGATGCCGCCGAAGTTGCTGCCTCCCCCGCAGCAGCCGATGACGATGTCGGGATAATCGCCCACGCGCTTCAATTGCTCCTTCGCCTCGAGGCCGATGACGGTCTGGTGCAGCAGCACATGGTTCAGGACCGAACCGAGGGCGTAGTTGGTGTCCGGGCGGGTGGCCGCATCCTCCACCGCCTCGGAGATGGCGAGGCCGAGGCTCCCGGGGTTGTCGGGATCCTCTTCCAGTGCTTTCTTCCCCGAGTGGGTGAGGGAGGACGGACTCGGATGCACGGTCGCCCCCCATGTCTCCATGGCGATCCTGCGGTAGGGCTTCTGGTTGTAGCTCACCTTCACCATGTATACCGTCACCTCGAGGCCGAACATGCTGCCCGCCAGGGCGATGGAGGAGCCCCACTGGCCCGCCCCTGTCTCGGTGGCGATTCTGCGGATGCCCGCCTTCTTGTTGTAATAGGCCTGGGGCACCGCGGTGTTGGGCTTATGGCTCCCCGCAGGGCTGACCCCCTCGTACTTGTAATAGATACGGGCAGGGGTCTTCAGGGCGGCCTCCAGCCTCTTCGCCCGGTACAGGGGGGCGGGCCTCCAGAGGGTGTAGATCTCCCGCACCTCGTCCGGGATGGGGATCCACCGCTCGGTAGACACCTCCTGCTCTATCAGGGACGGGGGAAAGATGGCGCTCAGGTCATCGGGGCCCACCGGTTGTTTCGTGGCGGGATGAAGGGGAGGCCGGGGGAGCCGGGGCATGTCGGCCATGATGTTGTACCACTGCGACGGCATCTCTTTTTCTGAGAGAAGAATCTTGGTTTCGCTCATCGTTCCTCCGGAAGATAATTTTTATCGTATCCCTGCATCCGCCCGCCGCTGCTCCCCAGACCCTATCCATGGCAACGGGGACAATTATGATATAATACCAAATCCATGCCCGCTTCGCTGGAGAAGCAGCATCCGTTGCAAGGAGGAAGCCATCACTACGTTGCCGGACACAAAGGGATATTTCGGTCGGTACGGCGGCCGCTTCGTACCCGAGACCCTCATCCCCGCCCTCCAGGAGCTGGAGAGTGCCTATGCGGAAATACGGAAGGACCGGATTTTCAAGAGGGAGCTGGCGCATCTGCAGACCACCTACGTGGGGCGGCCCACTCCCCTCTACTTTGCGAAGCGGTTGTCCGAGAAGCTGGGCGGGGCGAAGATCTACCTGAAGCGCGAAGACCTTGCCCATACCGGGGCACACAAGATCAACAACGCCCTTGGCCAGGCCCTCCTGGCGAAGCGGATGGGCAAGAAGAGGCTCGTCGCCGAGACCGGGGCGGGGCAGCACGGGGTGGCCACCGCCACCGGCGCTGCGCTGACGGGGCTGGAATGCGAAATCTACATGGGAGCGGTGGACGTGCAGCGGCAGGCGCTGAATGTCTTCAGGATGAAGCTTCTCGGCGCCCGCCTCAACGAGGTTTCCCTCGGCTCCCGGACACTGAAGGACGCGATCAACGAAGGGCTCAGGGACTGGACCACCAACGTCAGGACCACCCACTACGTGATGGGAACGGTTTTCGGCCCCCATCCCTTTCCCTCCCTGGTGCGCGATTTCCAGGCGGTCATCGGGCAGGAAGCGAAGAGGCAGATCCTCCGGGCGGAGGGCAGGCTGCCGGACTACCTGATCGCCTGCGTGGGAGGGGGGAGCAACGCCATGGGGCTTTTTAATGCTTTTATCAAGACAGGGGTGAGCATGATCGGGGTCGAGGCAGGAGGAAAGGGGATCGAGTCCGGGGAGCACGCCGCCCGTTTTGCAGGAGGCTCGATCGGGGTGCTGCAGGGAACCAAGAGCTACCTCCTCCAGGACCGCGACGGGAATGTCCTCGGCACACACTCCGTTTCAGCGGGGCTGGACTACGCGGCAGTGGGTCCCGAGCACGCCTTTTTCAAGGATGCGGGGAGAGTCAGGTACACCTACGCCAACGACGACGAGGCATTGTCCGCCTTCGGGCTCCTGAGCAGGACAGAGGGGATCATCCCTGCCCTCGAATCGTCCCATGCCGTTGCCGAGGCGGTCAAGCTGGCGCCGACCCTTCCGTGCGATCGGATCATTATCGTCAATCTCTCGGGCCGCGGCGACAAGGACGTACAGCAGGTGGCGCGGCTGCAAGGAGTCGAGCTGCATGTCTGAGGGAAGAGGGAATACGAGGATCTCCTCCGTCTTCGCGCGGCTCAGGGCCGCAGGGAAGAAGGCCTTCATCCCCTATCTCATGGCCGGGGATCCCGACCTTGCGACGACCGGGGAGCGCATCCTGCTCCTCGAACGCTGCGGTGCCGACATCATCGAGCTGGGGGTCCCCTTTTCCGATCCCCTTGCCGACGGCCCCACCATACAGGCAGCGGCGGAAAGGGCCCTCACCGCCGGAGTCACCCTGCAGAAAGTCATCGCCTTCACCAGGGAGATGAGGCGGCAGACACAGGTCCCTCTGGTGTTCATGACCTATTACAACCTCATTTTCAGATACGGGGAGGAGCGCTTTGTGCGGGACGCGGCGGAAGCGGGCGTCGATGGAGTCATCATCCCCGACCTGCCCCCCGATGAGGCGAAAAACCTGCTCCGGCTTTCCGGACAGTCCGGAAAGAAGGAAAAGAAAGAACGCCTTCTCGATACCATCTTCCTGATCGCACCCACCTCCACAAAGGAGAGGATACGGACCGTCGCCGCCGCCTGCAGTGGTTTCGTCTATTACGTTTCGATGACGGGGATCACCGGCTCGCGCCTGACCATCGACAGGGCGCTGCAGGATCATCTCGCGCTCATCAGGCAGGCGACGGACAAGCCGGTGGCAGTGGGGTTCGGAGTGGCGAAGGCGGAGGACGCCCGCGCACTGGGAAGTTTTGCGGACGGTGTCATTGTCGGGAGCGCCCTGGTCAAAAAGTTCCATGAGGAGCCCGCCGGCGCAGAGCGGTTCATCAAAGAATTGAGGGAGGCGATCTAAAGCGGCAGGCAGTGACCAGTGGCCGGTACCCAGCGCAACCCCGATCACCCTCACCGGACACAGGACACGAACCGCTGATCACTCAGTATGGCATGGTTCAAGAAAATAAAGGCAGTAAAGACCGAAAAAAAAGTGAAGATCCCCGAGGGGCTCTGGGTAAAATGCGACAGCTGCAAGGAGATCATCTATAAGAAGGAGATCGAGAAGAACCTCCAGGTCTGCCCCAAGTGCAACTACCACTTCAGGATCAGCGCGGAGGAGCGGATCGTCTATATCGCCGACGTGGGGAGCTTCGCCGAGTCCGACAGTGACCTTGCCACCAACGATCCCCTCCAGTTCGTCGACTCCATCCCGTACAAAGCGAGGCTCGAAGGAAACAGGAGCAAGTGCTCCCTCAGGGAGGCGGTCATCTACGGCGATGCCTCCATTCATGGCAGGCCGGCTGTCCTCGCCATCATGGATTTCTCCTTCATGGGGGGGAGCATGGGCTCCATTGTGGGAGAGAAGATCACCCGGGCCGCGGAGCGGGCATTGGAGAGGAAGATCCCGCTGATCACCGTCTCCTCCTCGGGCGGCGCCCGGATGCAGGAGGGAATGTTCTCCCTGATGCAGATGGCGAAGGTCTCCGCCGCCATCGCGCGGCTGAAGGAAACGGACGTCCTCTATATCTCCCTCCTGGCGGACCCCACCTTCGGAGGGGTCACCGCGAGCTTCGCCATGCTCGGTGACATCATCATCGCGGAGCCGAAAAGCCTCATCGGGTTCGCCGGCCCCCGCGTCATCGAACAGACGATCAAGCAGCAGCTTCCCGAAAACTTCCAGAGGGCGGAGTTCCTTCTCGACCACGGGATGATCGATCTTGTGGTGGAGCGGAAGGAGCTGAAGAGCACCATTTTCAAGCTTATCGAGCATTTCATGCCTGTCCGGACGGAAGAGGGCTCGTAAGGCCCGACCGTCAATGAGCCACGGAAGAGAGGGGACCATGAGCTATCCCGGCGCCATCGGCTACCTGTACGGTCTCCAGAAATACGGGATCAAGCTCGGTCTCGAGAGGACAGAGGCCATTCTCACCCTGCTGGGCAGCCCCCACAAGACATTCCGCTCCCTCCATGTGGCGGGCACCAACGGCAAGGGCTCCGTCTCCGCCATGATCGCCTCGATCCTCACGGCCCACGGATACAAGACGGGCCTCTTCACGTCGCCCCACCTCGTCAGTTTCACCGAGAGGATGCGGGTCGGCGGCGAACAGATCTCCGAAGCGGAAGTAGTACGCCTCACCGGAGAGATCAGGGGCATCCTCGAACAGGGGCAGCACGGCCTCCCCGAGCCCACCTTTTTCGAGCTCGTCACCGCCATGGCTTTCCTGCATTTCCAGCGGGAGGGCGTCCGGTGGGCGGTGGTGGAGACCGGGATGGGGGGCAGGCTGGATGCGACCAATACCCTGCTCCCGGAGGTATCCGTCATCACCCGGGTCAGCCACGACCACCGGGAGTTCCTCGGGGACACCCTTGCCGCCATTGCGGGAGAGAAGGCCGGGATCATCAAGGCCGGCATTCCGGTGGTCTGCGCGCAGCAGGAAAAGGAGGCGGAAGAAGTGCTGCTTTCCGCGGCTGGGGAGAAGGGATCCCCTGTCTTCCTGTACGGCAGGGACTTTTCCGGCACGCTGAGGACCTCGGGGCTGGAGGGCATCTCCTTCGACTACCATGACGGGGCGGAAACCATCGCCGGACTGCACACCCCTCTTGCAGGCGACCACCAGGCAGCCAACGCATGCCTTGCGGTCAAAGCCGCGTCCCTCGCCCTGCAGCATTCCCCTGACCTTTCCGCCCTCAGGAGCGGCCTCGCTTCCACCCGGTGGCCGGGGCGGCTGGATCTGGTGAGCAGCGATCCCCGGATCATGATCGACGGGGCCCATAACCCCGATGCGGCCCGCGCCCTCGCCGGATTTCTCGGGAAACACCTGGAGCGCTGTGCTATCATTTTAGTTATGGGGATCATGGCGGATAAGGATATGGAGGGGATCATGGCGCCGCTTCTGCCCCTTGCCTCGGATATCGTGTTCACCGCCCCCCCTTACGGGCGAGCGGCGTCCCCCCGCACCCTGGCGGAGCGGGCCGCG
>JADLDZ010000031.1 GCA_020846375.1 Nitrospirales bacterium
AATGTTTCGTGCAAATAGCCTTCCGGGAGAGGACATAAGACTGTTCCCAGAGGAAAGGGGAAGGCAGTACGGGACCTCCTCCTCCCCCTGATCACCCTTGGAGGAAACCCATCCGGACTCTTTCCTTGAGCATCCCTAAACGTTATGCGCGGGAGATACCCATTATTATGATTATCATTCCTATTTTGCTGAAAAGGGGGACATTTCTATTTTGGCTTGACATGACCCCTCAACTGCTTTGATTTTCTGCCTGTTCTGGGGTAAAATACTATTTTCATTTCCACGTCTCCCGCGAAAATTTCTGCCGGAAGGTTTCGCAGGAATCAAGAGAAGAAGGAGGTTCATCATGGGGTATGTGAGCGGTCTTAAATGCAGAGAGTGCGGCAGGGAATATCCCGTTGATCCCATATACGTCTGCGAATTCTGTTTCGGCCCTCTGGAAGCCGTCTACGACTACAAGAAGATCAAGCGCGTCCTCACCCGGAAGAGTATCGAGAAGAGGGAAAAGAGCCTCTGGCGGTACAAGGAGCTTCTCCCTATCGACGGTGAGCCGCAGGTAGGGCTGAAATCGGGGTTCACTCCCCTGGTAAAGGCCGATAACCTGGCAAAGGCTCTCGGGGTAAAAGAGCTCTATGTCAAGGACGATTCCGTGGCGCATCCCACCCTCTCCTTCAAGGACAGGGTGGTTGCGGTCGCTCTGACCAAGGCGAGAGAGTTCGGGTTCGATACGGTTGCGTGCGCCTCCACCGGGAACCTTGCCCATTCCGTGTCCGCGCAGGGTGCGAAGGCGGGGTTCAAACGGTTTGTCTTCATTCCTGCGACCCTTGAGCAGAGCAAGATCGTCGCCTCCCTTGTCTATGAGCCGAACCTGGTGGCGGTGGACGGCAACTATGATGAGGTCAACAGGCTCTGCAGCGAGATCGCCAACAAGTACCGCTGGGCCTTCGTGAACATCAACATACGGCCTTTCTATGCCGAGGGGTCGAAAACGCAGGGGTTCGAGATCATCGAGCAGCTGGGATGGGAGGCGCCGGACAATGTGGTGGTCCCGTGCGCGAGCGGCTCCCTCCTGACAAAGATATGGAAATCTTTCAAAGAGTTCAAAGAGATAGGTATCCTGAAGGAGTTGGAGACGAAGGTGTTCGCGGCGCAGGCTACGGGCTGCTCGCCCATCGCCGCCGCCATCAAGCAGGGGACGGATGTCATACGGCCGGTGAAGCCCGCCACCGTTGCAAAGTCCCTCGCCATCGGAAATCCCGCGGACGGGTACTACGCGAGCCACATTGTGAAGGAGACCGGCGGCTATGCGGAGGATGTATCCGATCAGGAGATCATCGAGGGGATGAAGCTGCTTGCGAAGACAGAGGGCATTTTTGCGGAGACCGCGGGGGGAGTTACCGTCGCCGCAGCAAAGAAGCTCATCGAGCAGGGCAGGATCGGCAGGAACGAGACCACCGTGATATGCATTACCGGAAACGGGCTGAAGACCCAGGAGGCCCTCACCGGCCATACCACGGAAGTGCATTACATAAAGCCGAATATGGAGGCGTTCGAGGGCGTACTCACAAGGACAGGGTACGGGAAATAATACGAAATGACCCTTCATCGCGGCGGGAACCGCAGTGCGGAGGGATGTTCATCTTAATGGAGGTGGTACAATGGCGGTAAAGGTAAGAATTCCCACTCCCCTTCAGAGGCTGACGCAGGGGAAAGAGGAGGTCGATGGGGCGCCCGGGACGATCATCGAGCTCATCAACGGTCTCGAGAATGCGTATCCCGGCATAGCGGAGAGGATTTCGGAGGGGGGAAAGGTCAGGAGATTCGTGAACATCTACCTGAACGAAGAGGATATACGGTTCCTGCAGGCGGAACAGACGTCGGTCAAGGATGGTGACGAGGTTTCCATCGTCCCGGCGATCGCGGGGGGCGCATATTCGTAGAGCGTTGAGCGTTACGGCGCCGGGATAGAAGCATGCTCTTTTGTGCGCACCGCACTGCCCTGCGCACCCCGGCGGGCAAAGGAGGCTTTCATGAAAAGGCGGGTAAAATTGACCTTTCCCCAGAGTCTCATCAAAGAGCCGGTCCTCTTCATCATGGCAAAGAGGTTCGATGTGCTGCCCAATATCAGAAGGGCGCGGGTGACCGACACGGTGGGAGAGATGGTTCTTGAGCTCGAGGGAGAAGATGGCAACCTCGACCAGGGGATCCAGTTTCTCAGGGACCAGGGGATCGAGGTGGAGTTGATCGAGGGGGACGTAATAGAATAAAGCGCTGCTGCGCGGGGGGCCGGTACGCTGCTCCGGTATCCGGACGTTCTTGCGCAGGGATGCTTTCTGTTCCGGTAATAACAAAAATGGAGAAGGTATGGAGATAGGAGAGTGCAGCAGGTCCGGTATGATGTGGCGGGGCATCATTGAAGAATACCGCTCTTTTTTCCCCGTCACGGACACGACACCTGTCGTAAGTCTTTTGGAGGGGAACACCCCTCTGATAAAGGCGGTCAATCTGACCGGGAAGCAGGGGCTTCCCCTCACCGTTTATTTCAAATTCGACGGCGTCAACCCCACCGGCTCTTTCAAGGACAGGGGGATGACCCTCGCCCTCTCCAAAGCGGTGGAAGCGGGGTCCCGGGCGGTCATCTGCGCCTCCACGGGGAATACGTCCGCCTCCGCAGCCGCGTATGCCGCACGTGCGGGGGTCCGGGCCATTGTCATCATTCCCGAGGGCAAGATAGCCCGGGGCAAGCTCGCCCAGGCCCTGGTGCATGGGGCGCATGTGCTCCAGATCCAGGGCAATTTCGACGAGGCACTGAATATCGTGAAAGAGGTGGTCGGAAAATATCCCATCACCCTTGTTAATTCCATAAATCCCTTCCGTATCGAGGGACAGAAGTCGGCGGCGTTCGAAATCTGCGATCAGCTCGGCTTTGTGCCGAAGTACCATGCGCTGCCCGTAGGGAACGCGGGGAATATCACCGCATACTGGAAGGGATACTCCGAATATTACCGGGCGGGCATCACGCAGAAGCGGCCGGTCATGCTCGGCTTTCAGGCGGCGGGAGCATGCCCCCTCGTCCTCGGACGGCCGGTGGAAAAACCGGAGACCATCGCCACGGCCATCAGGATCGGGAATCCCGCGAGCTGGAAGACCGCCATCGCGGCGATGGAGGAATCGGGCGGACGCATCGATGCCGTGACGGATGAGGAGATACTGGCCGCCTACCGGCTTGCTGCGGCTGCGGAAGGCATTTTCTGCGAGCCTGCGTCCGCTGCTTCCCTTGCGGGGGTGATCAAGCTGCACGGGCAGGGGTATTTCGAGCCGGGCGATACTGTTGTCTGCACCCTGACCGGCAATGGGCTTAAAGACCCCGACACGGTCTTCAAGGTTGCGGCAGGAGAGGCCCTCAAGGTAAGGGCCGAGCTCAGCGCAGTGGAAAAGGTCCTGGAAAAGATACTGTAGAGCTTATTTCCCCTCTCCCGGCCTTCGGCCGTCCTCTCCCCCCAGGGGCGAGGAAAAGAGTGAGTGCCTTCGGTTACCCCCTCCATCGATGGGAGGGGATTCCACGGAAGTATTTCCCTCCCCGTTGAGGGGGGGAGGGCACCTTGGAAGTATTCTCTCCCCCTCGGTGGGGGAGTGAACCCCGGGAAGTATTCCTCTCTCCCTTGCCAGGAGAGAGGATTTCCAAGCCGTATTTCCCTCCCCGTTGAGGGGGGGAGGGCGGGGGAGAGGGTGCAAGAGAGGGCTTTGAAACAGTTTTCAAGCAGTGAACAGAGAAGGAGTGAAAGGGGTGTTTTCCCCTTTCCCATGGAGAGGAAAGGCATGAAATATGTGGTGATAATCGGTGACGGGATGGCGGATACGCCCATCGAGGAGCTCGGCGGGCTGACGCCCCTCCAGAAGGCGCACACTCCCCACATGGACCGGCTTGCGGGAGAGGGGATCATCGGGATGGTGCGCACTGTCCCGCGGGGCTTTTCTCCCGGCTCGGACGTGGCGAACCTCAGCATCCTCGGATACGACCCCGCCCGGTACTATACGGGACGGGCGCCCCTCGAAGCCGCGAGCATCGGGGTCCCCCTCGGGGAGAGCGACGTGGCCTACCGGTGCAACCTGGTGACGCTGCAGTTCAAGCAGGACCGTTCCGGCGCCGTGATGGAGGACTACAGCAGCGGTCATATCACGACCCCCGAAGCGGCGGAGCTGATCGAAGCGGTGAAGAAGGAACTGGCGAGCGAGGAGATCTCTTTCCACCCCGGCATCAGCTACCGGCATCTCATGGTATGGAAGAACGGGAGCGGTTCCGTGGAGTGCTTCCCCCCCCATGATATCCTCGGGAAGGAGATCTCGGAGTACCTGCCTACGGGTGACGGGGAGGGGGTCCTGCGGGACCTGATGAAGCGCTCGGTGCGCGTCCTCGGGGAGCATCCCGTCAACAAAGCGAGGGTGGCAAACGGCAAGAGGCCGGCCAACAGCATCTGGCTCTGGGGGCAGGGAAAGAAACCGCAACTGGTGACGTATCAGGAGAAGTACGGCCTGAAGGGGGCGCTCATTTCCGCTGTGGACCTTACCAAGGGGCTCGGTGTCTGCGCGGGGTTCGAGGTGGTCAGGGTGCCGGGGGCGACCGGCTGGCTCGACACGAACTATGCGGGCAAGACGGAGCATGCGCTCACTGCCCTGGAAACGGCGGATTTCGTATATCTCCATATCGAGGCTCCCGACGAGGCGGGGCATTCAGGCAATTGCAGCGACAAGCTCAAAGCCATCGAGGACTTCGACGCCTTTGTCGTCGGCCCGATGCTGAAGGGTCTGGAGGAGAGGTTCGGGGAATACCGCGTCCTGCTTCTGCCCGATCACCCGACTCCCCTGAAAGCGAGGACCCATACGGGTGACCCGGTGCCTTTCGTCCTCTACGACAGCAGGCGGAAGAGGCACAACGGAGATGTCTCCTACAGTGAATCCATCGCCGGACGGAGCGATATCATGGTGGTCGAAGAGGGCCACCGGCTGATGGATTACCTTATCAGGGAGGGGGCGGCGTAATGCTCATCGTCCAGAAATACGGCGGTACGTCCGTTGCGAACGTGGAGAGGATCAAGGCGGTGGCGGACCGGGTGGCGCGTACGGCGCACCGGGGCAACAGGGTGGTGGTGGTCGTCTCCGCCATGTCCGGAGAAACGGACAAGCTGATAGGCCTGGCCGGCCAGGTATCGTCCAACCCCAGCGAGAGGGAGATGGACCTGCTCCTCTCCTCGGGGGAGAGGGTGACCAGCGCCCTCACCGCCATGGCCATCGGGGAGAGGGGGCACAAGGCAATGGCCCTCACCGGGAGGCAGATGGGGATCATCACCGATACGGTCCATACGAAGGCGAAGATCGAGAAGATCACCGGGGAGCGGGCGAAGAAGGCCCTTGAAGAGGGGTATGTCCTTGTCATCGCCGGGTTCCAGGGCATTACGGAGGGAGAGGACGTAACGACACTGGGACGGGGCGGCTCGGACCTGTCGGCAGTGGCCATCGCCTCGGCGCTGGGTGCTGACCTGTGCGAGATATATACGGACGTTGACGGGGTCTATACCACGGACCCGAATATCGTACCCGAAGCGCGGAAGCTCGGGAAGATCTCTTTCGAGGAGATGCTGGAGCTGGCGAGCCTGGGGGCGAAGGTGCTCCAGACCCGGTCCGTGGAGTTTGCCATGAAGTACGGGGTACCCATTGTCGTGCGGTCGAGCTTCAACGACAATCCCGGCACACTGGTTACCAAGGAGGATAAAGAGATGGAGAAGGTGGTCGTATCGGGGGTCGCCTACGACAAGAACCAGGCGAAGATCACGGTGACAGGGGTGCCTGACAAGCCCGGTATTGCAGCGAAGATGTTTAAAGGAATTGCCGATGCGAGCATCATCGTCGATATGATCGTCCAGAACGTCAGCAGCGACGGCAGGGCCGCCGATATCTCCTTCACGGTGCCCAGGACGGACAGCAAAAAGGCGGTGAAACTGACCGAGGAGATCGCCGGAGAGTTGGGCGCCGCAGGTGTGGCACTGAGGGATGACATTGCGAAGATATCCATCGTGGGGGTGGGGATGAGAACCCATTCCGGAGTCGCTGCGCAGATGTTCGAAACTCTCGCAAAACACGGGATCAACATCATCATGATCAGCACCTCTGAGATCAAGGTCTCCTGTATTATCGACCTCAAGTATACGGAGCTTGCGGTGAGGGTGTTGCATGACACCTTCGGACTCGCAGGGGAGGAGTAGGGTACCATGCGCACCATCGAGCTATACGATACCACGCTGCGGGACGGCTCCCAGGCGGAGGATGTCGCTTTCTCCGTCGAGGACAAGCTGCGCATCACCGAGAAGCTGGACGAGCTCGGCATCCACTACATCGAGGGGGGGTGGCCGGGGTCCAATCCGAAGGATGCGGAATACTTCAAAAAGGCGAATAAACTCTGCCTGTCCCATTCCGTCGTGGTCGCTTTCGGAAGCACGCACCGACCGAAGGGGACGGCGGAGGATGACCACACCCTAAGGTCCCTGATCGATTCGAAGGCGCGGGTCCTCACCATTTTCGGCAAGACCTGGGACTTTCATGTCAGGGAGGCACTGAAGATCTCCCTGGAAGAGAATCTCGGGATCATTCATGACTCGGTGCGCTTTCTCAAGCAGCATGCGGAAAAGGTTTTTTTCGACGCGGAGCATTTCTTTGACGGATACAAGGGAAATCCCGAATTTGCCCTGAAATGCCTCCAGGCGGCCGAGTCTGCAGGGGCCGACCGCCTGGTGCTGTGCGATACGAACGGGGGCACCCTTCCCCCGGTGCTGAAGAAGGTCGTGCAGGCGGTAGGCAGGAGCGTGAAGACGCCCCTGGGACTCCATGCCCACAACGACTCGGAATGCGCGGTGGCCAATTCCGTCATTGCGGTGGAGCAGGGCGCGGTGCAGGTCCAGGGTACGATCAACGGCATCGGGGAGCGGTGCGGCAACGCCAATCTCTGCTCCATCATCCCGAACCTCCAGATCAAGCTGGGCTACCACTGCCTCCCCGCGGAGCAAATGGAGAAGCTGCGTGACGTATCCCGGTTCGTAAACGAGATCTCCAACCTGAGGCACTTCAAGAGGCAGCCGTTTGTCGGGGACAGCGCCTTCGCCCACAAGGGCGGGATCCATGTCAGCGCGATCAGGAAGAGGCCGGAAACCTACGAACATATCCGGCCCGAACTGGTGGGAAACTCCCAGCGGGTGCTGATCTCCGATATGGCCGGGAAGAGCAATATCCTCCGGAAGGCCGAGGAGTTCAATATCCACCTGGAGTCGGATTCCCCCGAGGTCCAGGGCATCCTGGACACCCTGAAGGACCTGGAGCACCAGGGCTTCCAGTTCGAAGGTGCGGAGGCGTCCTTCGAGCTGCTCCTGAAGAAGGCGCTGGGGCTGCACCGGAGGTTTTTCGACCTTATCGGGTTCCGGGTCATCGACGAGAAGCGGAAGGAAAAGGAGAAGCCCCTCAGCGAGGCGACCATCATGGTGAAGGTGGGGGGTAACATCGAGCATACCGCCGCCACGGGAAACGGCCCGGTGAATGCCCTGGACAACGCCCTGCGGAAGGCGCTCGAGAAGTTCTATCCGGAGCTGAAAGAGGTGAAGCTGTTCGATTACAAGGTGCGTGTGCTCACCGCCGGCAGGGGGACCTCCGCGCGGGTCCGGGTCCTCGTGGAGTCGGGGGACGAAGTGCGCAAATGGGGCACGGTCGGGGTTTCCGAGAACATCATCGAAGCCTCGTGGCAGGCCCTGGTGGACAGCATCGAGTACAAGCTGCTGAAGGAGAAGGAGTAGGGGCCGGAGGAGCGTCTCGCGCAGAGCGGGAAATACAGGTGCCGCCCCTTCCTACCCGCCGTTGATCTCCCCATACCGGAAGCAGTCCACCAGGTGGTCGTTCACCATGCCCACCGCCTGCATGAAGGCGTAGCAGATGGTCGGACCCACGAAGGTGAAGCCGCGTTTCTTCAGGTCCTTGCTCATAGCCGTGGACGCTGCCGTGAGGGCGGGAATCTCCCTGAGCGTCCTCCACGCGTTCACCTTCTGTTCCCCCCCGGAGAACCGCCGGAGGTAGGCGTCAAAGCTCCCGAACTCTTCCTGCACTCTCAGGAACGCCTTTGCATTGGACACCGCGGCCCCGATCTTCAGGCGGTTCCTGACAATCCCCGTGTCCGTCAGGAGGCGCCGTACTTTCTTCTCATCGTACCGGGCGACCTTCTCCGGATCGAAGCCGTCGAAGGCTCTCCGGTACTCTTGCCGTTTTTTCAGGATGGTAATCCAGCTCAGCCCCGCCTGTGCCCCCTCCAGTACGAGGAATTCGAAGAGGCGCACGTCATGGTGTACCGGCACCCCCCATTCCCTGTCGTGGTAGTCGGTATAGAGGGG
>JADLDZ010000032.1 GCA_020846375.1 Nitrospirales bacterium
AATGGCAGCAGGCCTTTCCCCGGCGCTCTGTCCTCCGGGCCATCCGCGAGACCATCGAACAGCGGCGGCAGGCGGTCCGTGCGGGGGGCGGGCGGGGGCTCTCTCCCGAAGACCTGCTGACTGACATCCAGGCCCGGGTGGAGAAACTCTCCTCCTTCCGCCTTCAGCCGGTCATCAACGCCACCGGCATTGTCATCCACACCAACCTCGGACGCTCGGCGCTTCCGGAGGAGGTCCTCGACCACGTGAAACAGATCGCGTGCGGCTCTTCCAACCTGGAGTACGACCTCGAAAAGGGCAGGAGGGGAAAGAGGTACGCCCATATACAGGAAGTGCTGAACGAGGTTACCGGCGCAGAGGCGAGCCTCATCGTCAACAACAACGCCGCTGCGGTGCTCGTCTGCCTGTCCGCTCTGGCTACGGGGCGGGAGGTGATCGTATCCCGGGGGGAACTCGTGGAAATCGGGGGAGCCTTCAGGATACCCGACGTGATGGCCGCCAGCGGCGCGCTCCTCAGGGAAGTGGGGACGACAAACAAAACCCATCTCCGCGACTACGAGGGGGCCGTCACCGGGGATACCACACTGCTGCTGAAGGTGCACCAGTCGAACTACCGCATCGTCGGTTTTACCGGGGAGGTCGGGATAGAGGAACTGGCAGCCCTCGGCAGAAGGCATTCCCTGCCGGTGATGTTCGACCTCGGGAGCGGGTGTCTTATCGATCTCAGACCTTACGGCGTGCCGGGCGAGCCCACGGTGCAGGAGATCGTAAGGGCAGGAGCGGACATTGTCACCTTCAGCGGCGACAAGCTCCTGGGAGGACCCCAGGGGGGGGTTATCGTCGGAAAGCGGGAGCCCATCGAACAGATCGCGCAGCACCCTCTCATGAGGGCGCTGCGGGTCGACAAGCTCACCCTTGCCGCCTTCGAGGCCACCCTGATGTATTATCTTGACGAAGAAAAAGCAAAGGAGCAGCTCCCCACGCTGAAGATGCTCCTCCAGCGCCCGGCGGAGCTGGAGAGAAAGGCGCAGCGGATCGTAACCGCCCTGCGGGGTGCCCTGGGTGCCTCCTCGGATGCCCTCGCCGCGCTGCAGGTGCGGGAAGACTCCTCCCAGTCGGGGGGAGGAGCGCTGCCGGGAATCGAGTTCAAAACCCATGTTGCAGCAATAAAGCCCCTGCGGCTCTCGGTCAACCGCCTGGAAGAGAGGATCCGGCAGGGCAGACCGCCCGTTATTGCACGGATCCGGGAGGACCTGCTCCTCCTTGATGCCCGAACCGTGGGGGACCACGAAATCGGGACACTGGTGGAGGCGATCAAAACCGCATTGACGGCGTAGCGGGCTGACGGCGCCCTCCGCCCCTGCCGCCCGCATCCCTCGGTGAAACCGATGACCATTCGCGAGCAGACAGAAGAGATAGAGAAACAGATACTCCATCCGCGAGCCTGTCTGAGCTCCCGGAGCAGGGGGAGGCCGGTGCCGGAGAGGCCGGACGACCTCAGGACCTGCTTCCAGAGGGACAGGGACAGGATCATCCATTCCAAGGCATTCCGGCGGCTGAAGCATAAAACCCAGGTATTCCTCGCACCCCGGGGCGACCACTACCGGACGCGGCTCACCCACGTGCTGGAGGTGTCCCAGATAGCGCGGACCGTGGCCCGGGCACTGCGGCTCAACGAAGATCTGGTGGAGGCCGTCGCGCTCGGCCACGACCTCGGGCATACGCCCTTCGGCCATGCGGGGGAGTCAATCCTCCGCGAGATTTCGCCCGTGGGGTTCGACCATTACCGGCAGAGCCTCAGGGTGGTGGATTTCCTCGAGCGGGATGGCAAGGGGCTCAACCTCTCCCATGAAGTGCGGGACGGGATCGTGAAGCATTCGAAAGGCAGGGGACTGATCCTGTCGGATACTATCAGGGAGAAGCCTTCCACCCTGGAAGGGATCGTGGTCCGCGTCTCCGACATCATCGCCTATGTGAATCACGACCTCGACGATGCCCTGCGCGCCGGGGTGATCAGGCGCTCCGAAGTGCCAGGGGATATCGTGAAGGTCATCGGCGAAGCGTACACGAAGCGCATCGACATCATGGTGCGGGACGTCATCAAGACCACCCTTGCGGCAGGGCATACCAGTGTCGGGATGAGCGGGGAGGTCTCTGCCACCGTCTGCCGACTCAGGGATTTCCTCTTTGAGCGCGTCTACGAGAGCGAAGCGGTCAACAGGGAATTCAGAAAGGTAAGGGGCATCCTGAAGGCGCTTTACGAGTATTATCTCGAACATGCGGATGAGGAGTTCGACGATGTCTCCGGCGAAGAGAAGAAAAACAGGCACCGGAGGGTCTGCGACTTCATCGCCGGCATGACCGACCGCTTCGCCCTCATGACGTACGAAAGGCTTTTCCTTCCCCAGCAGTGGACAGTGCTGTGAGATAGGGGGTACGGTTGCTGAGGCTCTTTCCCTTTCAGGGTTTTAGGGTATAATTAGGGGTATGTCCCTTATCACGGCAAAAAAACTGGTGAAGGACTATGGCCCCCTCCGGGCGGTGGACGGAATCGATTTCACCATCGGGAGGGGCGAGTTCTTCGGGTTCCTCGGCCCCAACGGCGCAGGCAAGACAACAGTAATGCGCATGCTTCACTGCTTCATGCCTCCCACCTCGGGCGAGCTGCGCGTCTTTGATCGGGATGTCACCCGGCATCCTTCCGAAATAAAGGCCCGCATCGGCGTCATGCCCCAGGAGAGCAACCTCGATCCCGACCTTACGGTCTGCGAGAACCTTATCGTCTACGCGCGGTATTTCGACATCCCGCGCAAGGTCGCCGCGCAGCGTGCGGCGGAGCTCCTCGGCTTCGTGGACCTGCGGGAAAAAGAGAAGGCGAAGATCGACACCCTCTCGGGGGGGATGAAGCACCGGCTCCTCCTGGCGCGGGCGCTGATCAACACCCCCGAACTGCTCATCCTGGACGAGCCCACCACCGGCCTCGATCCCCACAGCCGGCTGGACGTCTGGGAAAAGCTCAATCATCTCAAGTCGCAGAAGACCACCCTCATCCTCACCACCCACTACATGGAAGAGGCGGAAAGGCTCTGCGACAGGGTTGCGATCATGGACTCGGGGAAGATCATCACGGTGGACTCACCGGAGAGCCTCATGCGCGTCCATGGGTGCAAGAACCTCGAAGATGTCTATCTCCAGCTTACCGGGAGGAGCCTTGCGGATTAAGAGAGCCTTCAGGGTCCTGCAGCGCCATGTGACCGTCTACACAAAGCTCTACCGATCGAGCTTCGCCCTTAATTTCCTGGAGCCCATCCTCTACCTTGCCGCCTTCGGTCTCGGACTCGGCAATTATATACAGGATATCAGAGGCGTGCCGTACATCAATTACATCGCCCCCGGCATCATCGCTTCCTCCTCCATGTTCGCCGCGATCTACGAGTGCACCTACGGGACCTATGTCAGGCTCGTCTTTCAGAAAACCTTCGACGCCATCCTTGCCACCCCCATCACCGTCGAAGAGCTCATCGCGGGAGAGCTCATGTGGGGCGCCGCAAAGAGCGTGTTATACGGCATCACCATCATCATCGTGATCTCTGTTTTCGGACTGGTGAAATCACCCCTGATCCTCCTCGCCCTGCCCGTGCTTTTTATAAGCGGGCTGATCTTCGCCGAAATTTCCGTCATTGCGGTGGCCACCATCCCCGGCATCGATTCCTTCAACTACTTCTACACTCTCCTGATGACGCCGATGTTTCTCTTCTCGGGGATCTTCTTCCCCCTTGATTCCATGCCCCCCATCGTCTCACAGATCGCTTTCTTCACCCCGCTGTACCACCTGGTGAACGTCTGCAGGGCATTCGCTTCGGGTACGGTATCCGGGGTCATCCCCGACCTCATCTGGCTCGTTGCGGTGGCAGGGCTGTTCGCCCCCTATCCTTTCCGGCTCATGAGAAAGCGCATCATAAAATAAGAGAGATTGTTACAGCCCTCCCCTTCCTCTCCCCTAAACCGGTAAGTATGTCTATATCTATCCGGACCCACTGAAACTCATTTCAAAGCCCCCTCTCCCTCAAGGGAAGAGGGAAAGGGTGAGGGTGGAAAAACCTATAGGGTCAAAAACTTGACAACCCGGGAACGATGGTGTAAAAGTTAAGTATGAAAAAGGTCCTGCCCGTACTCTTTCTTGCACTCTTCCTTTCTTCCTGCGCCCCGGTGCTGCGGAAAGACCTGATGCAGGCGGGCAGCACCGCGGTGCCCTTTGCACAACTGCAGGAGACCCCGCTGCTGTACAAAGGGAAGCTGTATATTCTCGGAGGCAAGATCATCAGGACGCGGAATACCGCCCAGGGCTCCCTCATCGAAGCGATCTACGTCCCAGTGGATTCGAACGGGTACCTGAAGGAGTATCAGCGGGCATCTCAGATGCGGTTCCTTGCGCTCCTCCCCAGAAACAAGGGCTTCCTCGACCCCGAGATCTACCGCAAGAGCAGGGAGGTGACCCTGGCTGCCGAGTTCACCGAGATACGCATGGGAAAGATCGACGAGGTGGAACACCCCTATCCTCTCTTTACCATCGTCGAGCTGTATCTCTGGGAGGAGCAGCAGTACAGGCTTCCGCCCTACTCGCCCTGGTATGGCCCCTACCCTTATTACTATTCGCCGTATTCCTATCCCTATCCCCGCTGGTGGGATGACCCCTTCTGGAGATACCGGTACCCGTATTGGTGGTGGTAGGAAGAGCTGGAGTTATTTCACTCTGCAGGCGCTGAACGGGATCGCCCCGGAATAGGAGCGCACAAAATGCGGTATGCGCCCGCTGCATGCGCTTCCGTTTCACCGCGGAGAAATAAAGGTCTGGAATGGGTATAATACGAATGCATGAGAAGGTACGTCTTGGCAATGACCGGCGCGAGCGGGTCCCCCTTCGGGGTACGGGTACTCGAAGAGCTTTCGAAGACAGCGGAAGTGCACCTGGTGATCTCGTCCAATTCCTTTTCCATCATCCGGGACGAGACGGGCCTCGACTGGGCCGAAAACACGGAAAGCGCCGTCAGGGAGCATTGCGGCAGCGACAGGATTTTTTTTCACGAGGATAGGCGCATGGAAGCGCCCATCGCCAGCGGCTCTTTCAGGATCGACGGGATGATGGTGGTGCCGTGCTCCATGAAGACCCTTGCGGGGATCGCCGCCGGATATGCCGCCAACCTCATCGAAAGGGCCGCCGATGTAACGCTGAAAGAGAGGCGCCCCCTCCTCCTCTCCCCGCGCGAGATGCCCTTCAGCGCCCTTCATCTCGAGAACATGCTGAAGCTGGCCCGGCTCGGGGTCGTCATCGCCCCGCCGGTCCCCGCTTTCTATCATCTTTCCGGGCATCTCTCCGAGCACAAACCCGCAGGACTCGAAGAGATGGTGAACTTTATTGCGGGGAAGATACTCGATACCTTCGGAGTGGAACATACCCTCTTCAGGAGGTGGGGCTCGTAGGCTGCGGGAGGCGCAGCACTCCTTCCCGATGCGGGCCGATACGGGTTTATCCGCCGCACCATAAAAAAATCCCCCTGTTGCAGCAGGGGGACCCATAAGCGTGGAATTATAGCTTTACCACATTCACTGCCTTGGGACCCTTTGGACCCTGCTCCACATCGAAGCTGACCTTATCACCTTCGGCAAGGGATTTGAATCCGTTGCCCTGGATAGCGGAATAGTGGACAAACATATCGACGCCATCTTCACCGGTAATAAAACCGAAGCCCTTGGTCTCGTTGAACCATTTTACCGTTCCTTTCGCCATATGATACACCTCCTTACGCATGAACTAACGTCCCAGAAAAAAAGACCGCAAAGTTGAAAAGTCTTTGCGGTCCTCGTGTTTTCCAGCGATCTGCACAAAAACTTCTGAAACTTCGGCAATACAATGGCATCTCCCGCGCAAAAAAGTCAAGACCCGCACGGCCACCGGCTTTCCGGACCACTTGACAGGAATGGAGGCGCGGTATATGATATGAACATAAACTAATATGAGCAACAACTAATATGACAGACGACGAGAAGAGAGCCATCAACATCGGTAATCTTGCGAGAACCCTGAAAGTTCTGGGCGACCCCAACCGTCTGACCATTGTCCTTTCCATCGGAACCGGAACCTGCTCAGTCACTGACATAATAAACGCCACCGGGCTCTCTCAAACCCTCGCCTCTTTTCACCTCAAGACATTGCGCGATACAAAAATCGTACTCCCCAAAAGGAACGGTCCCTTTATTTTCTACCGGCTTGCCGAGCCTGCCCTTCTGGAAAACCTCGTTGCTTTGTCCGCTATCGTAAACAGCCAGGAACCAGCAAATGCCCCTTCATTCGAAACAGGGCAGCGATGGATTCTCCGGGGGGCAGAAGAGGGGGACTCCCCCGGGGAGAACAGGAAGTAGACATTCCGCTGTTATGCGGAGCAAAGGAGGCAGCGATGTGGAATGGACCTGGCTGGGGCCCGATGTATGGATGGTGGATTATGCCGCTCTTTGCCCTTGTTTTCCTGGTTATCATTCTTTTCATCATCAGCCGGTTTTTCGGCGGCGCAGGGGGCTTCTGCGGCAGAACACCTTCAGACCGCTCCCTTGAAAACGAAATAAGGGAAATGAGGAATGATATCCGGGAGATCAGGGAGGAGATAAAGGAGTTAAAGAGACGGGATAGTGCCTGAAAGGATACAGGGAAAGATTATTCGAGGAGGTACGTTATGGGCGATCGTACGGCGGAGCATGTCCGGCTGAGGCAGGACAGCGTCATTTGCATTCTCGGGAAACTGGCGCGGGAAGGGAAGATACGGATGAAGGCGACAGGGGCTCGCCAGGTAAGTACGAACCGGTGCGTTTGAAAAAATGGAGGAGAGAAGCATGATGGACAAGGCAAAAAAAAGTGCGAACTGCTGACCTTCCGATACCGATACCGGGTGGTATCAAAGCAATCCCGCAACGGAAGCGTCCCCTCTGCCGGCTGAGGAGGTCTCAGCAGCCGGAACGGAGCATTGCATGGTATGCAGCACTCCCCTTCAGTACCTTGAGCAGGCGGGGGAATCGGTCTGCTCTTTCTGCGGGAAGACGGAAACCGGGCATATACAGTGTCCACGGGGCCATTTCATATGCAATGCCTGCCACAACAAGGATGCGGTAAAGACTATAGAGGACTTTTCATTGACCACCTCTTCCCGCGATCCCCTGGAGATCGCAGAGGTGATGATGCACCATCCGCAGCTGCCCATGCTCGGCTGCCAGCATGCCTATATCGCGGCCGGCGCCCTGATGGCGGCCATTAAGAATACAGGGAGCGACGGCGTCACCGACGAAGGGATCCGCGAGGTTTTCAGGCGGACCGATGCACAGGCGCACGGCGGGTATTGCGGACTCACGGGCGTCTGCGGAGTGACGCCCGCCATCGGAGCGTGCTTCGCCGTCCTTACCGGCTCGAAATGCGGGAAAGATGAAGAGCAGCGGATCACCATGGAGGCGGCAACGCGGGTTTCCGGCGCCATCACCGGACTCACCGGGCCGAGCTGCTGCAAAGCCTATGTGCGCACAGCCCTCGAGACCGCCATGAAGTACCTGCAGGAGAGCCAGGGGATCACCCTGCAGGGGAGCAGCATCCCCGCCTGTCAGTACCCCATGAAACACCCCCACGGGTGCAGGGAGGGGAGGTGTCCTTACTTCGGCGCCAGCGGCTCTGTCGAAGTGCCGGCCGCTCCTCCGCCGCAGACCGGAAATCTTCCGCTGAAAGCGGCGCCTGCGGCGAGCACCCCGGGAAAAGGGCTGGAATACTGGGTGCAAAGGGCAGAAGAACTGGGAGCCCACAAGGCAAAAACGATACGCACCGACACCATCGCGGTGGAGGAATGGGTGAGATGGAAATGTCTGTATGGATGTCCGTTCCACGGGAAAGACGCGTACCACCCTCCCTGTGCGCCCGATGCCGAGAGCACGAAGAAAGTCATAAAGGAGTACAGCGCTGCGCTTCTCATGAACGGCCCGAAAGGAAAAGCCCTCACTGATGCTGCGGTACGGATCGAAGGAGAAGCGTACCAGGCGGGATACTACAAGGCGTTCGCTTTGACCGCCCTCTCCTCAGGTCCCGCAGGGGCCACCTGACCTTCTGGGGAGGAGGAGACTCAGGCTGAGTCCCAGACAACGGAGCAGAAGAGAAACAGGATCAGGCCTCTCATGGAGGCGTGCGGCATAGATGTCTTTAAGACAGCACGAACAAACGGTTTTGTGATAGACTCTAGAAAAGAGACATACGGCACCTGGAATTATTTCGCCCTGGTTCTTATCGAGTAGAAGGTAAAGAAAAGGCATACTATCCTGCTTCGCGGAAGTGATGCAGGGAGATCGACATTGCTACCTTTTTTACAGGGCCTGCACAGGAAGGGTTGTGAACCCTTGGGCCCACGTTCCGCACCGAAGTAGGGGAGGCGCACATGAAAGTGAAGTATGTCGGGGAAAGCAAGTCCGTCGAGGCCGTTGGGGGAAAAGAGGTGAAGCTTGATACGGGAGCGGTTCTCGAATGCATGGAGCGGGAGTTCTTCGCTTCCGCTATCGTACGAGCCACTATGAATTCAGGAGACCGGGTAAAGGTAAAGAGAGCTGAACTGCAGAAGGTATAGACAGAAGAGGGCAGCATGTCCCTTCCGACCACGGAAAGGCATGCTGCCTGATCCTGCCTGATTCTGCCAGGCTCTGAAAACGCTCTCTCTTCCCTGCCTGCGGGTATTCTCCTGCGGGGAAAGGGTGTTATTCGGCCTGCCGGTGCGGAAATCGCTCTCTCCTTTCTCGTCCAGCCGGCAACCGATTCCCTCCCGAGGCATACCGCAGCGCCTTGCGTTTTCAGGATGAGAAACAAACCGAAAGGGGGAGCGGCCGGGTTCGTCCGTATCCTTTTGTGAAAGATCTGCTCCCCCTTCTCCATGAGGGCAAGGTCTGCCTGTGGCGAAGCTGCAGAGTATTTCGATGTCCTGCGCGACAATGCCAGATTGAAGGAAATGCTCGCCTGCACCAAAGGACTCTCCCAGGTACCGGTAATCGTAGAAGGGGAAAAGGTGACCATCGGATATGGCGGCTCGTGAGCGGTATGACTGCCGATGGTGCATCGGCACGA
Organism: Nitrospirales bacterium; assembly: GCA_020846375.1. Classification (GTDB taxonomy): domain Bacteria; phylum Nitrospirota; class Thermodesulfovibrionia; order Thermodesulfovibrionales; family Dissulfurispiraceae; genus Nitrobium. Next base: position 9,137 of record JADLDZ010000032.1, read on the forward strand.
TGATGGCCCGCTCCCCTTCGGGGGGGAATACAGTACAAAGGAGGGGTTACGGTATGGGTCTGGAAGAACGCATCAAATCTCTTATCGCCATCGGTGCTTCCGTCACGTCAAACTGCCAGGAATGAGTGAAATTTCACGCGGGCAGGGCTCGCGAAGCAGGAGTGGACGAACAGGAGATCCAGGAAGCG
>JADLDZ010000033.1 GCA_020846375.1 Nitrospirales bacterium
ATCAGCGCCCCGATGAAGGGAACCCCCAGGATAAGGGCATTCAGGGCGGCAAGGGCACCCGCCATCCGTGCGAGAAACCTGCGCCGCGTGGTCTCCGGCAGGTCTCCGGGCAGCCCGCCGTCGTCCTCCTTGTCGGACAGGTTGCCGGAAGAACCGGTGGAAGAATAAGGGCCGCTTTCCATCGCCTTTCCTCCTATACAGCAGGGTGCGTTGACAGACCCTGGCCGTTTCTTACCAAAAGCTTACCATGTTTTTGCAAGGGGCGGCAATAAGGAACCCAGGCATCTCCCCCTCCCCCTTTATCTGTTCTTTACGATATGCTTGCAATACAGAGATCTTTTCTACTACAATCCCTTCCATCCGGTTCGTACATCACCACTTCGTGTCCCGTCGGGGCAGAGTCGTGTCGCCGGGTATGGCAGGATAGGAAACAGGGCAAGTGAGGAGGACCTCCCGACGGCATGTGCTTCGCGGACACAATAATACAGGCCTTCCGTTTTTCTCTTCTCCTTCTCTTCCGGTGCTGTTACCCCCCATCCCGGAGGCGGCAGGGAGCGGGCATCCTGTGCGCCCTCTTTGCGGTGCTCTTCTTCTCCTCCTCTCCCGTCTTTGCATCACCCGATCTCCGGCCTGACCCCCGGATGGACGACCTTACCGCGCTCAGCCTCGAAGAGCTGATGAACGTGACCGTGTACGGCGCTTCAAAGTACCGGCAGGACCTGCAGGAGGCTCCCTCCTCCGTGACGGTGATTACCGCCGCGGAAATCAAGAGATACGGCTACCGTACCCTTGCCGACCTGCTCCGCAGCGTCAGAGGCTTCTCCATCACCTATGACCGTATTTATCATTTTGCCGGGGTAAGGGGATTTGACCGCCCCGGTGATTACAACACCCGCATTCTCCTCCTGGTGGACGGACACCGGATCAACGATATCATTTACAACCAGAGTCTTATCGGGACGGACTTCCCCCTGGACATCGACCTTATCGACAGGGTGGAAATTATACGTGGGCACTCTTCCTCCCTCTACGGGACCAGTGCCTTTTTCGGCGTCATCAATGTCATCACCCGGTCGGGCGCCACGACGAAAGGGGTTGAAGTGTCCGGGGAGGCCGGAGGGTATGACACCTTCAAGGAAAGGGCCTCCTTCGGAATGGTGCGGCAGTCGTTCGCGGGCCTCGTTTCCGGAAGTATCTTCCGCAGCAGAGGTAAAGACCTGTACTTCAGGGAGTTCGATTCCCCCGATACCGGAGACGGGATCACCTCCGGCACCGATTACGACAGAAACTACACTCTTTTCACCAGGCTCTCCTACCTTGACCTTTCCCTGGAGGGCCTGTTCGGTTCACGCACCAAAGGCCTCCCCACCGCCCCGTTCAACGCACAATTCGATAACCCCGACAACCGTTTCACGGACGAGCGGGGCTTTGTCGAGCTGAAGTACGAAAAAAATTTCAGTGAGAAGCTCGGGATTGCAGGGCGGATCTTCTATGATATCTACCGCTACCGGGGCGTTTTCGTGAACGCAGATACCCTTGTGACCAACAAGGATGAGGCCAACGGCACCTGGTGGGGGGGCGAGCTGAAGTTCGTCTTCAAACCCCTTTCCGCCCACAAGGTGACCACGGGGATGGAGTACCAGGACGCGATACGGCAGCATCAGAAGAACTACGACGCCGATCCGTATGCCTTGTATTTCGACGATTCGAGGGATACAACAGTATGGGCCGTATACTTCCAGGACGAGATCTCCCTGACTCCCCGCCTCATCGCAAACCTGGGGGTTCGCTACGACCACTATTCCGACTTCGGCGGGACCTTCAACCCCCGCCTCGCCCTCATTTACTCTTTCTCTTCCGACACGACCCTCAAGCTCCTCTACGGGGAGGCGTTCAGGGCTCCCAACATCTATGAGCTTTACTATAACGACGGCGGCCTGAGCGGCAAGGCCAACCCCGGCCTCCGTCCCGAGACCATCAGAACCTACGAAGCGGTCCTTGAAAAGAGGTGGAAGGAATACCGCGCAACCCTTTCGGCCTTCTTCTACCGCATACAGGATATCATTTCGCAGGAGACCGACCCTGCCGACGGTCTCCTCGTCTACGAGAACGCGGACCAGGCAAAGGCGCTGGGAGTGGAAGGCGAGCTGGAGCGCAAATGGCGCAACGGGGCCGCGGGAAGGATAAGCTATTCCTTCCAGAATGCAAAGGATGAGCGCACCGGCGAGCAGCTCACCAATGCACCCCGCCATCTCCTCAAGGTCAATATCATCCTTCCCCTCCTGCAGGACAAGGTCTTCGGGGGAGTGGAGGCGCAGTATACGGGGAAAAGGAGCGCAAGGGACGATCGGTCCGCAGAGGGCTATTTCCTGGTCAACACCACACTCTTCTCCAAAAATATAGTAAAGAATCTCGAATTTTCCGCGAGCATCTACAACCTCCTCGGGGACAAATTCCAGGACCCTGCCGCGGAGGAGCATCCGCAGGCGCTCATCGAGCAGGACGGCCGGAATTTCAGGCTGAAGCTTACCTATCGTTTCTTCTGACCTATGAGAAAAAGTATCAGATTATTGCATCTTCCGGTTCTGGCGTGCTTTCTTCTGGCATTCCTCCTCGCTCCCCTGCATGGCCGCGCCCGCGCACAGGGAGGAGAATACCGCGTCAAAGCGGCCTTTCTCTTCAATTTCATCAAATTCGCGGAGTGGCCCCCTGCCGACAGCGACACCATCGCCCTCTGCGTCCTCGGTGAAAACCCCTTCGGCGAGAGCCTGGACGGCCTGAAAGGCAAGAGCGCGGGAGGGCAGAGGATTTCCGTCCGCTATGCATCCTCCACCCAGAACGTGAAAGGATGCCATCTCCTGTTCATCGCCGCTTCGGAAAAGGACCACCTGTCACAGATTCTCAAGGTCCTCGATGGCCTTCCCCTCCTTACCGTCGGGGATACGGAGGGGTTTGCCCGGAAGGGGGTCATGATCAATATGTACATTGAAGACGAACGGGTGCACTTCGAGGTAAACCTGAATGCGGTGAAGAGGTCCGGCGTACGGCTTGACTCCCGCCTGCTCAAGCTGGCGAGGATCGTGCAGGAGTAGCGATGCAAGGCAAGGAAAGCATACGGAGGAAGCTGATACGGGTCAATCTCATCGCCTTCGGGGTCGCCTTCCTTCTCATCTCCCTGGCGCTGCTGCTCGAAATCTCCTCCGAATTCAAGGGGCACATGGTGGATACTCTCATAACGCAGGCCGCCATCATCGGCAAAAACAGCACCGCGGCCCTCTCGTTCAATGATCCGAAAGCGGCGGGAGAGACCCTTTCCTCGTTGAGTGGCGTTTCCAATATAGAGCAGGCGGTGATGTATACCCGGGAGGGCGTCATCTTCGCCCGCTATCTGCGCAGCGGGGCGCAAAGCAGCATGCCCGCGGTTTCCAGG
>JADLDZ010000034.1 GCA_020846375.1 Nitrospirales bacterium
CGGTAGTCGCGCATGCCTGCGGCCACTCCGATAGCAGAGGCATCGAGGGCATCTATATTCAACTTTTTTCTTTTTGTGAGGGCTGTAATCCCTTTTTTCAGAATCGGCCCCGCCCCGTACAGAGCCAGAAACGGCTTCACCGGCGGTGGGATCAGGGGGGACAGCAGCAGCAGGCTTCCCGAAGCGATAACCGCTTTTTTCTTTGTAGTGAGGGGGTCCTCCCGCCGTCCTCCCCGCACGCGGGGTAAAGAGACAAAAGAGAGCGGGGCCGCCTGTACGGTATCAAGTATCATTTCCCTGACATTGCTGCAACCGTCATAGTGTATGAGCAGGCTTCCCGTCCGCTGCTGGAATTCGACTTTTTCGACCCCCTCCTTGTCCGCAAAGAGCGCCTCGACAGGGGAGTGCTCGATCACGGGTCTTCGGGGGACCGCCAATTGCATTCTTATTCTCCCGGGAAGCTCATGGATTACTTTATATTTCACTACTACTCTTTTCCTCTCCTGAAATCCTTTCGGGTACGTTCCAGCCCGCTATTCCCTTCGCCCGCAGCGACGTTCAGGAAAGAACAGAATTGTTTTCAGCCCTTGCATGCACCGCTCATAGCAGTATTTTCTCCCCTGTTGCCGTGCGCCGCGCTGTCCATTTCCTCACCATCATACCATGAACGCTCTCTACGATGTAACTTCCTGTAGGGAAAGCGGGATTCTGTTGATCCCGCTTTATTTCATAAAGGTGCTTATGGCTGCCGGCAGCAGAACATTCAACGGCTTCGGCAGAAGCGCATGGGCCACCATATCAATGACGGCGTGAGCTACACCGCCGGGTACCGGAGCACTCTTGCCGACGTCGGAAAGCGGGCCGGCCTTGTCCAGTTCGCCAGCCATAGACTCCTTCAGGGCTCCGATCAAGCTCGACAGAGAGCGCTTATCGATGCGGTTTTCGTCAAACAGGACAAGAATTCTTCCTGTCCTGTAATTGACCGATACATCCAGCACCCCGTTGATTTCGCTTACTGATCTCTGAAAAAGAGCGCAACCATACTCTTTGCCAATCAGTGACCGGTCCTCAAATCGAATTCTGCCCGGCAGTACGCTCAGTGGGGACATTACACTTCCTCCTTCTATTATAGGGTAAATAGGTACAGCATTAAAATTATTCTACAGACCTGAGAGCATTTTTTGAGACTGTGTCTCAGTATAGGCTGATCAGCTTACCTTTGTCAAGTTTTTTTGGAAAGTCGTACTGGGGGTTAGGCATGTGTCCTGCCCTCTTCAAAACAGATCGCTTACCGCTTTTTCGAATGCCTCTTTTGAGGTCTCTCCGAGAAAGGCCTTTTTCGCAATTCCCTCCCTGTCAATAAGGAAAGTCGCCGGCACCGCACGGACACCATATTTTCCAGCAGGTATCGCAACAGGATCGAGAAGAACAGGAAAGGCGATATTCCGTTCCCTGACGAAGCGCTCACTGGTTTCCCTCGAATCCCCGATATTGACGGCGAGCACGGTAAGCCCTTTCTCCTTGTATTTCCTGTAAAGAGTATCCAGTGCAGGCATCTCATCGATACATGCCTTACAGGTGCTTGACCAGAACCGTATGACAATACTCTTCCCCCGGTAATCAGCCAGTTTCACTTTCTTGTCCTGCAGATCAAGGGTACTGATTTCGGGAGCAGGCGCACCTATCTTCAATGACTTTTGGCTCTTAGTGGAGAAGCGTACCGTTCCAAAAAGCTCTGAGCCTGCTCACGCCCCTGGTGAAGATGGGTCCCTGGGTACTATAGCGCGTATAGACAGGCTTGAACTCAAGAACGGCGGGTTTCCCTTCTTCCACTGTAATGATTACCTCTTTGGACACCCTATCGCCGGGGAGCCCGAAAAACACCTGGTGAGATCCTGGAGAAAGCCATATTCTCTTGGAGAGCGAGTACATTATGCCCTCTCCTCTTTCCGGGTTTCTCTTAACACTCTTATCAATGTAGTCAGGCGCGCTCTCCTTTTCGCCTTCTACCTCCCAGGTGGCCGCCTGCCCATCGATATTTACCAGCATCGGGTAGCGGGGCGCTCCGTGGTATGTCCCGGTTTGCTCCAGCGGATAGTGATCTTTGATATGCGTTTTTATTTCCGTCTTCAGCACCATCTCGACGACCCCCTGGGGAGCCGGACCACTGTCCTGCGCCTCTTTGAACACACCGGATCTCTCGCTTTGAGATTTTACCGTAATCTCCCGTAATCCTCCACTGCAGCCTGTAAGTGCAATTCCCAGGACTGCCGGTAAAATATATCTGAGTAATCCTTTCATCTCCAGCCTCCTTTCTTATACAGCGTCCGTGCCGCTTTCCCCGGTCATGATTCTGATGGCGTCCCGCACTTCGCAAACAAAGATCTTGCCATCTCCCCGATTCCCCGTATGAGCCTCTGTTTTTATTGTGTGTACCACCTCATCGAGCATTTCATCGTTGACGACAATTTCTATTTTCACCTTCGGCACATAGTCAATAAGGTCCTCCACAATCCTGTGCGGTTCCCCTTTCGCCTTCTCACGCCCGAACCCCTGTACTTTGGTTACCGTCATCCCGGGGAAATGCGGAATCTGCTGAAGGGCGGACGTTACTCTCGACAGCATAAAGGGCTGAATAATCGCCTTCACCTCTTTCATGGTTCCTCCTTATAGAAAGCTGTATTCACTAAAACTCGACTTCCTTCTCCTCAAACCAATGATAGAGCACCGGCAGGATCAAGAGCGTCATCACCGTCGAGGTAAAGAGCCCTCCCACCACCACCGCGGCAAGGGGCTTCTGCACCTCCGATCCCGGGCCGGTGGCAAAGAGCATAGGGATCAGTCCGAGAATCGCCACCAGCGCCGTCATGAGAACGGGCCGCAGCCTTCTTTCGCAGCCGGTCGTCACCGCCTCCTCCGTCGGCATGCCTTCCTGCCTCAGTCGATTTATATAGGAAATGAGCACCATGCCGTTCAGGACCGCCACGCCGAAAAGGGCGATGAACCCCACCGAAGCCGGCACACTCAGGTACTGCCCGGAGAGCAGCAACGCCAGGATGCCTCCGGTAAGGGCAAAAGGGAGGGTCAGCAGTATCAGCGCAGCATACCGGAGCGAGTTGAAGGTAGTGAACAGCAGGAAGAAGATGAGCGCTATCGTCAGCGGCACAATCAGCATGAGCCTTTTCATTGCCCGCTGCTGGTTCTCAAAGGCCCCGCCCCAGGTTACATAGAACCCGACAGGGAGCTTTACCGCTTTTTCGATCCTTTCTTTTGCTTCCGCCACGAAACCGCCGATATCGCGTCCCTCCACATTGCATTCGATAACGATTCGTCTCTTGCCGTTTTCCCTGCTTATCTGGACAGGGCCTTCGGAGACCGTTATCCGGGCAAGCTGGGCCAGAGGAACACCGACGCCGCTCGCCCCTTTCACAAGGATGTTTCCTATCGACTGAACACTGTTTCTCCGCTCTTCGGGGAAGCGAAGGACCACCTGGAACTTCCTGTCGCCTTCGAGCACGTCCGTCGCAGCCTTTCCGCCTATCGCCGTTTCAATGATCTCGTTGACATCCTCGATATTGATTCCGTAACGGGCGATCTCGCTGCGGTTGACCGTAACCGTCACATACGGCTGTCCCGCAGTCTGCTCCACCCTGAGGTCGGCAACCCCCTTGACCTTCGAGACCGCTTTCGCGATCTCTTCGGCCTTCTCCTTGAGGATCTCCATATCCTCTCCGAAGAGTTTGATGGCAAGCTGGCTTTTGACACCCGAGATAAGCTCATCGACCCGCAGGGCGATGGGCTGGGTGATATTCAGTCCGATACCGGGAATCCCTTCGAGCTCCCCCCGGATCTTTTCAACAAGCTCTTCCTTTGTCGTGGCGCTCTTCCACTGCTCTTTCGGCCTGAGGAGCACGATGGGATCGCTTATATTCGGTCCCATGGGATCCGTGGCGATCTCAGCGGAGCCTATCTTGGAGACTACGGTCAGGACTTCGGGGAACCTCAGGAGCGCCTGCTGCACTTTCTTTTCTATCTCGACCGACTCGGAGAGCGAGACGCTCGGGAGCCGGATCACCTGGGTCGTCAAGGATCCCTCATCCATGTTCGGAATGAACTCGGACCCCAGGAACGGGACAAGGGCAAGAGACAGCACGAAAAAGCCGACCGCCGTCAGGAGTGCCTTTTTCTTGTGCCGCATTATCCATGCGAGGGCAGGAAGATAGATCCGTTTTGCCCCCCTGACAAGAACACTCTCCTTTTCCTCGGAAGCTTTCAGGAAGAAAGAACAGAGGACAGGAACGACGAACACGGAAAGCAAGAGCGATGAGAGAAGGGCAATTACCACCGTAAATGCCAGAGGGGAGAACATCTTGCCCTCCATGTCCTGAAGAGTCATGATCGGTACGAAAGTGATGGCGATAATAAGCTCCCCGAAGAGGCTCGGCTTCCGCACTTCGAGGACCGCCTCCAGGACGGTGTGGATCGTATGCCCGGATGCACCCCTCTCCGAAAGGTGCCGCTGGACGTTTTCGACCTGGATAATGGCGGCATCCACGATCATCCCCAGGGATATGGCAAGCCCTCCCAGGGACATAAGGTTGGCAGTCAGCCCGACCTTCCCCATGATGATAAAGGTGGCGAGCACGGAGAGGGGGAGGGTGAGGGCTACCACTACCGCTCCCCGTATATTCCGGAGGAAAAGATAGAGGACAACAACAACCAGGACAGCCCCCTCCGCCAGGGCATTCGTCACCGTACGTATACTCTTGTCCACAAGCTCCGTGCGGTCGTAAAACGGCTTGATCATGAGGCCGTTCGGGAGAACATTGCTTCTGTTGATCTCCTTC
>JADLDZ010000035.1 GCA_020846375.1 Nitrospirales bacterium
GCCTTGTAGATGCCCTCGTCATCGAGGCCGTGGATTTTCCTTAGAAGTGAAGGGGAACCATGCTCGACGAACGTATCGTCGATTCCGACCCTCTTTACGGTCACCTTGCCGATTCCCGTTCTGTCGAGGCATTCGAGGACAGCGGAACCGAACCCGCCGGCAAGGATGTTCTCTTCCACGGTGACGATCCGTTTTATTCTGCCGAAAAGGGAGGCGAACAGGGTCTCGTCGAGGGGCTTGATGAAGCGTGCGTTGACCACGCAGGGGTCAACGCCGTCCTTCCTGAGCATTTCGGCGGCCTTGAGCGCGGGGAGGGCGGCGGTGCCTATTGCAACAAGGGCGATGTCGTTCCCCTCGCGCATGACTTCCGCCCTGCCTTTCTCCAGGGGAACAATGCACCTTTCCTCCCCCGCGTAGCGCGCAACCCTGCCCCGCGGGTACCGGAAGGCGACGGGACCGTCCTGCTCCAGGGCGAAGCGCAGCATCTCCCTGAGCTCGAGATCGTCCTTCGGGGCCATGAAGACGAGATTGGGGATATGGCGCAGGAAAGAGATATCGAAGAGCCCCTGGTGGGTGGCACCGTCCTCTCCCACGATCCCTGCCCTGTCGATGGCGAATATCACCGGGAGGTTCTGGAGGCAGACATCGTGGATAATCTCGTCATATGCCCTCTGCAGGAACGTGGAATAGATGGCCACCACGGGCCGCAGTCCCTGCACCGCGAGGCCGGCTGCGAAGGTAACGGCATGGGGCTCCGCAATGCCCACGTCGTAGAACCTCCGGGGAAACCTCTCCGCAAAGGGGGTAAGGCAGGTGCCCTCCTTCATGGCGGCGGTGATGGCGACGACCCGTTCGTCGACAGCGGCGAGCTCGGTGAGGGCGTTGCCGAACACATCGCCGAAGGAGACGCACTCTTCCGCTGCCGGGGATGTCCCGGAGACGATCCCCGTATCCACTGCGAAGGGCCCGGTCCCGTGGTAGACGCACGGGTCCTCTTCGGAAAACTTGTATCCCTTCCCCTTTTTTGTCACCACATGAAAGAGAATAGGCTCTTTTACCTCCCTTATCCGCTGCAGCGTATCGAGGAGGAGAGGGATGTCATGCCCGTCCACAGGCCCCACATAATTGAACCCGAGGTCCTCGAAGAGGCCGCCCGGGAGGACGAAGCCCTTCAGGCTCCCCTCCGCCCTCTGGGCGATCTTCGCCACCGATCCCCCGATGCGCGGTATCCCCTCGAGGAGGGCCTTCGTCTCTTTTCTGAGTCGCCGGTAGAAGGTCCCGGTCAGTACTTTACTCAGGTAATTGGACATCGCGCCCACATTCCGGGAGATGGACATTTCGTTGTCGTTCAGGATCACCACAAGGTCCTTCTTCAGATGGCCCGCATGGTTCAAACCCTCGTAGGCAAGACCCGAGGTGAGCGCCCCGTCGCCGATGACCGCGATCACCTTGAAGGATTCCCCCTGCATATCCCGCGCCTCGGCGATCCCGAGGGCGGCGGAGATGGAAGTGGAGCTGTGGCCCGTTCCGAAAACATCGTGGGGACTCTCGCCGACCCGCGGATACCCTGATATCCCCTTGTACGTCCGGATGGTGGGGAACTCCGCGTAGCGGCCTGTCAGGAGCTTGTGCGGGTAGGACTGGTGTCCCACATCCCAGATGATCTTGTCTTCAGGAGAGGAGAAAACGTAATGCAGGGCGATGGAGAGCTCCACCACTCCCAGATTGGAGGCGAGGTGGCCTCCGTTGATGGAGACCCTCTCGATGATGAGGGCGCGCAGCTCTTCCGCGAGGGTTTTCAGCTCTCCGCTGCTCAGGTTCTTCAGATCCCGGGGAGACGTGATCCGTTCTATCAACATACCGTGTATAGGACCCAACCTTTTGTTATTTGAGTGAAATGCGGCTTGTTTCTTAATTATAAACCAATCCGGACGATTTTGCCTTCCGGCTTTCGTCTGTCTTTTGACAGGCTTTGTACAAATCTTTTTGCGGAATACGGAAAAGTGTCTGAAGGACAGTCAGTTTTTCCGCTCCAGCAGATACCGGGCGATAGCCCGCAGCGGCTCCGCTTTCTCGTCGAAGACCTCCAGGGAGCTGAGCGCTCTGCCGACCAGCTCCCTGGCTTTTTCTCTCGACCTTTCAAGGCCGTACAGTTTCGGGTAGGTCATCTTCTTCTTCTTTTCATCGGAGCCCCGGGGCTTTCCGAGAACCTCGGTCTCCCCTTCCACATCAAGGATATCGTCCACCACCTGGAAAGCGAGCCCGATAGGGGAGCCGTAGCCGGTCAGCCCCAGGAGATGCTCTTCGCCGCAGGAGGCCAGGATGCCCCCCACCCGGACGGAAGCGGCGATCAATGCCGCCGTCTTATGGCTATGGATATACGAAAGAGTTTCCGCATCAGGCTCGGCATCCTCAGAAAGGAGATCCTGCGCCTGTCCTCCTACCATTCCCTGGAGCCCCGCCGCCTGTGCGATCTCGTGAATCGCCCGGAGGACCGCCCTGTCGGTGATCCGCGGGGAGCGTACGGGAGAGCCGGAGAGCAGCGCAAAGGCTTCCGTCAGCAGTCCGTCGCCCGCGAGGATCGCCATCCCCTCACCGAAGACCTTATGGTTCGTGGGCTTCCCCCGCCGCAGGTCGTCGTTGTCCATAGCGGGCAGGTCGTCGTGGATGAGCGAATAGGTGTGGATAAGCTCCAGGGCCGCGGCCCAGGGAAGGACCTCTTCCGCCTCACCGCCGCATGCCTCACAGGCGGCAAGGCAGAGCACGGGGCGGATCCTCTTGCCCCCGGCGGAGAGGGAGTACACCATGGCGTCCTGCAGGCTCTTCTGGGTTACCGGCGAAGAGAAATAGGAGCGCAGGAACGCATCGACCAGATCCCTCTTCTCTTTGAGATATGCGTTTATCTCCATGGCACCGGAATCACCGTGTACTGCTCACGGTTTGGCAGGGGTAGTCAGCGAGGAATCGGCGCTCTCCTCCGAGAGCTCCGTTGTGCCCTTGCTTCTATTCCCACTCGATGGTTCCCGGCGGCTTCGACGTGATGTCGTACACCACCCTGTTGACGCCCTTCACTTCATTGATGATCCTGCCGGAAATCCTTTCCATTACCTCGTAGGGGATCTTCGCCCAGTCCGCGGTCATGCCGTCGAGACTGGTGACCGCCCGGACCGCAACGACGCTCTCATAGGTCCTTTCATCACCCATGACCCCCACGCTCCTGATGGGGAGGATCACCGCAAAGGCCTGCCAGATGGTCCGGTAGAGGCCCGAAGCCTTTATCTCCTCGAGAACGATGGCATCGGAATCCCGCAACACCTCCAGCCTGTCCGCGGTAATCTCCCCGATGCACCTGATGGCGAGCCCCGGACCGGGGAAGGGGTGGCGCCAGCAGATCTCCTGGGGGAGCCCCAGCTCAAGTCCTAGCTCCCGCACCTCATCCTTGAAGAGCTCCCGCAGGGGCTCCACCAGCTTCAGCCGCATCACTTCGGGGAGTCCCCCCACGTTGTGGTGGCTCTTGATCACTGCGGAAGGCCCCTTGAAAGAGACGCTCTCGATGACGTCGGGATAGAGCGTCCCCTGGGCAAGGAACTCCGCGTCCGTTATTTTCTTTGCTTCTTCCTCGAAGACCGCGATGAATTCGTTTCCGATGATCTTCCGTTTCCTCTCGGGGTCCGTCACCCCCTTCAACACGTCGAGGAACCTCCGGCGGGCATCGATATGGACAAGCTGCACGTGGAAATGGTCCTGGAAGGTCTTCCGCACCTTCTCGGCCTCTCCCTTCCGCAGCAGCCCGTTATCCACAAAGATGCAGGTGAGGTTCTCCCCGATGGCCTTATGAATGAGAAGGGCCACCACCGAGGAATCGACGCCGCCACTCAGGGCACATACCACCTTCTTGCCGCCCACTCTCTCCCGTATATCCGCCACGGACCACTCGATAAAGGAGGCCATTTCCCAGGTAGGCTTGCAGCCGCAGAGGGAATAGACGAAATTGTGGAGTATCCGCGTCCCTTCGTCGGTATGCGCCACCTCGGGATGGAACTGGAGGGCGTAGAACCGCCTCTCCCTGTCCGCCATGGCGGCGACGGGCGAGTTGTCGGTATGCCCGATAATGGAGAACCCTTCGGGAAGGATCTCGATCCTGTCCCCGTGGCTCATCCATACCTTTGTCTTCTGGGAGACCCCCCAGAAGAGGTCCTCGTCGTTGTCCACGATAAGGTCCGCCCCCCCGTACTCTCTCTTTACGGCCCGCGCCACCTCCCCCTTCAGGAGATGGGCCATCAACTGCATTCCATAGCAGATGCCCAGGACCGGGATCCCCATCTCGAAAACGGCTTTGTCCACGAGGGGCGCCCCGCTGTCATACACGCTGGAGGGGCCGCCCGAGAGGACGATTCCCCGGGGATTGAACGCCCGTATCTTCTCGATGGGAGCATTGAAAGGGAAGATCTCGGAATAGACCTTCCCCTCCCGGATCCTCCGGGCGATAAGCTGGGTATACTGCGAACCGAAGTCGAGAACCAATATTTTATTGTTGTCTTCCATATCCTTTAACGGCAGCATAAAACAGAGTGAGA
>JADLDZ010000036.1 GCA_020846375.1 Nitrospirales bacterium
GATCATGGCGGATAAGGATATGGAGGGGATCATGGCGCCGCTTCTGCCCCTTGCCTCGGATATCGTGTTCACCGCCCCCCCTTACGGGCGAGCGGCGTCCCCCCGCACCCTGGCGGAGCGGGCCGCGTCCCTCGGGTTCCCCTCAAAAACCGCTCCCACTGTCGGGGAGGCGCTTCGGATGGCCAGGCAGATCCGCTCTTCCTACGCTCCTGCCCGGGCCGCTTCCGCGCTCATCCTTGTCACCGGCTCCTTTTACACAATTGGTGAGGCCATGGAGGCCCTCGGCGCAAAAGCGACCCTCGGCACCCTGAGGGAGACGCAGTGAGAGCACCGGCGGCAGGCGGAGCACGCCACCGGAACGGTGTTCTCTTCCCTCCTGCCCTTTTTGTCCTGTGGCTATGCTGCTGCCTTGCTCCTCCCTCCGCCTTCGCCGTCACCATCACCGCCGACACCCTCCAATACAGCAGGGAGGAGGACACGTACGTAGCGACCGGCAACGTGGTCATCGAGAAAGACGGGACCCTGCTGCATGCGGACAGGGCGGTCCTCCACCAGGACACCTCGGATGCGGAAGCGGAGGGGAATGTCCGGTACGAGGACATGAGGACCATCATCAACGCCGAGCGGGCCTCCCTGAACCTCGATACCAAGACGGGCACGCTCTACAACGCCCTTATCCACCTCAAGGACCAGAAGGGTATGAAGGCGCGCAGGGACGTCACCGGCAGAACCGAGAGGATCGATTACTGGATCAGGGGCGACGAGATACGGAAGCTCAGCGAGAGCCACTATTACGCAAAGACCGCGACCTTCACCACCTGCACTCCCGGAGCCGCCACGGGCAACACCGGCGACCCTCTCCAGGCGGAAAGCACCCCGTGGTGCATCAAGGGGAACGAGGTGGACGTTGAAATCGGCGAGAAGATGCGGGCGAAGGACGCCACCTTCAGGATCAAGGGGCTGCCCGTCCTCTATACTCCCTACCTGTGGGCCCCGATCATGACCGAGAGGCAGACGGGCTTCCTCTATCCCCTCATCGGGAACAGCTCCACCAAGGGGTTCCGTTTCAGCCCCTCCTTCTACTGGGCCATCGACGAGAACAAAGACGCCACCTTCACCCTCGACTACTACAGCAAACGCGGGCTGGGGAAGGGGATCGAATACCGTTACCTCGATTTCACCGGTAAGGGACAGTGGTATGCCTACCACCTCCATGACCGGGAGCTCGACAGCAACTTCATCGAGCTCAGGGGCTCCCATGAGCAGCAGTGGGGCGACATCCGGGGGTTTGCGGATGTCAATTACATTAACCACCGCGACTTCTACAAGGAATACGCCTACAAGAGGGATGTCAGGACGCAGCGCTTCCTCCAGTCCTCCGCGGAGCTTTCCGCCCCGGTCAACAATACGCGGCTCTACCTTCTCAGCCAGTACTGGGTGGATCTCCTGGACGGCGGCGAGAATGTCCCCCAAAGGCTGCCCGAGCTGGGATACGTGATCAACCCCTCCCGGGTGGGGCCCCTGCTCTTCTCTCTCTCCTCCTCCGCCGTCAATTTCTGGCGGGAAGAGGAGGTAAGCGGGCAGAGGGTGGATATCAACCCCGTCCTCTCCTATTCTTTCGGGAATGCACTGCAGGTATACCAGTCCCTCTCCCTGCGGGAGACCCTCTATCAATTGCGGAACGGGGGCGCCTTCGGCTCCTCCCTCCACCGGGAGACCTTCGAGTACAAAGCACACCTTCTCACCCGGTTCCGGAGAGTCTATTCCTCCGCCACCCATACCATCGAGCCTTCCCTTACCTATGCGTATATCCCGGGGACGCGGGACGTGCCGCTCTTCGATTCCATCGACTCCATCGAGGGCACTTCGCAGGCGAAGCTCGCCCTTCTGAATACCGTCACCCTGAAGAATATGGTCCTCGCCTTCCGGGTGACACAGCCCTACACCTTCGATCCCAGGGAAAACGCCGACTCGCTGGAGCCCACCCTCGTGGAGGCGGGCATCTACGGCGGCCCCTTTACGCTGAGCATGAGCATGACGCATGATTTTAACGAGGGCAGGACAGAGACCTTTAATACCACCTTTTCCGTCCGGATGATACCGGGCGCGGTGATAACCCTCGGGGAGAACTACACCAGGGCGAGCGATATCCTGCAGTACAACGCCGGGATCATCGCCCTCCTGTCGGAGAAGTGGTCCGTGGATGCCAGCGCCTGGTACGACTCCAAGGGGCAGGGCCTGCGGGACACGACCGTGCGCGTCCGCTACACGGAGCAGTGCTGGGCCACCGAGCTGGCCTTTACGAGAAGACCGGGGGATTCCACACGCCCCCCCGAATACAGTTTTGCCTTGTTCCTGGAATTACGTGGGCTGGGAGGCTTGAAAACCTATGAATATAGTAGTCAATCTCAACAAGAGTCTTGACGCGACCTCCCAGGATGCGGTCACCGCGGTCAAGAGGATCTTCAAGGTAAAGAAAGCAGGCCACGCCGGCACCCTCGATCCCCTGGCCACCGGCGTCCTCCTCGTCTGCCTGAACGAGGGGACCAAGATCACCGGCTTCCTCGCCGACCTGGAAAAGGAATACGTAATGACCGGAAAGCTTGGGGAGTCCACCGACACCTACGATGCGGAGGGAACCGTTACGAGGAGGACGGAAGAGGTTGCGGTCACCCGGGACTCCCTCGGGGAAGCCCTCGGTAAATATCTCGGCGCCATCGAACAGGTGCCCCCCATGTACTCCGCCATCAAGAGGGAGGGGAAGGCCCTGTACGAGCTTGCACGGCAGGGCATCGAGGTGGAAAGGGAGCCGAGAAGGGTGACCATCCACGCCATCGAGCTGCTGGATTTCGAGCTCCCCTATTTCACGGTGCGGGTGGCCTGCTCCAAGGGCACCTACCTGCGCTCCCTCTGCCATGACCTCGGGGAGGACCTCGGGGTGGGGGCCTATGTAACCGGCCTGGTGCGCACCCGGATCGGCGGCTTTACCCTCGAAAATGCGGCAACCCTGGGCGAGCTTCCCCATAAAACCGCTGCGCTGCATTCCCTCGATGCGGCCCTGGCGCATCTGCCCGAGGTGCGGGTGGAGGGCGAGGACCTCCGGAAGATGAAGAATGGGAGCCCTCTCAGGACGGGCAACGGAACCCCTGGGCTCTCCGGTCCGGTCAGGCTGAAGGACGGCTTGGGCAGGCTGTTCGGGATTGGAAGACAGCAGAAAGATACACTGAAGATAGAAAGGCTTTTACATCTTTAGGCAGGAGGAATCAGGATAATGATAGCACGGTATACACGCCCGGAAATGGGACGGCTCTGGGAGCCCGGGAACAGGTTCCGGAAATGGCTCGACGTGGAGATCGCGGCCTGCGAGGCATGGGCCGAAATGGGGGAGATCCCCGGGGACGCATTGAAGGTGATCAGGGAGAAGGCCCGCTTCGATGTGGCCCGGATCGACGAGATCGAAAAGACGGTGAAGCACGATGTCATCGCCTTCCTCACCTCGGTGGCGGAGTTCGTGGGTCCCGAGTCCCGCTTCGTCCACATGGGGCTCACCTCCTCCGATGTGGTGGACACCGCCCTCTCCCTGCTGATGCGGGAGGCGGCGGACATCATTATCGGGGATCTGAGGCAGCTCATGGAGGTGCTGAGGACCCAGGCGTTCCGGTACAAGGACACCCCCTGCATCGGCAGGAGCCACGGTATCCATGCGGAGCCCATGACCTTCGGCCTGAAATTCGCCCTCTGGCATGAAGACGCCGGGAGGAATCTCCGGAGGATGGAACAGGCGAGGGAGACCATCAGCATCGGCAAGTTCTCCGGCGCGGTGGGGACCTTCTCCAACATCCCGGTGGAACTGGAGGCGAAGGTGTGCGGGAGGCTCGGCCTCGCGCCCGAGCCGGTGGCGACTCAGGTGGTGCAGCGGGACCGCCACGCCGAATACATGGCCACCCTCGCCCTGGTGGCCGCATCCGTCGAAAAGATCGCCGTGGAACTGCGCCACCTCCAGAGGACCGAGGTGCGGGAAGCGGAGGAGCCCTTCACCGCTGGGCAGAAAGGCTCGTCGGCCATGCCCCACAAGAGGAACCCGGTGGGGAGCGAAAACCTCTCGGGCCTCGCCCGCGTGGTCCGCTCCAATGCCATGGCCGCCCTCGAGGATATCGCCCTCTGGCACGAGAGGGACATCTCCCACTCCTCCGTGGAAAGGGTTATCATCCCGGACAGCACCATCCTCGTGGACTACATGCTGCACCGTCTGACCGGCATCCTGAAAGACCTCCATGTCTACCCGGAGAGGATGCGGGCGAACATCGAGATGAGTTACGGCCTGTACAATTCCCAGCGGATCCTGCTCGCCCTGGTTGCCAAAGGCATGACCCGGGAGGACGCCTATACCCTGGTGCAGCGGAATGCGATGGAGAGCTGGAGCAAGGGGGTCGCCTTCATGAAGCTTCTTCAGAAGGACGCCGGCATCGCACAGCACCTCTCCCCCCGGGAGATCGAGGAGATCTTCGACCTGAAGTACTACCTCAGGAATGTGGACTTCGTCTTCAGGCGGGTATTCGGGGAGTAGGAGAGGGACGCGCGGCAGCGGGAACCCATGTTCCGTGAATTACAGGCAGTCGTCATGCCCGGCGGCACGGTACAGATCGAATGGACGGACACGGCCGGGCAGACAGACAAAAACCGTCACCTGCTGGAACAGGAGATGGAAAGGCGGTTCGCTGGCGATGCCGGGGCCGCCTTTCTCTTCCTGGGCTTCAGTGACACCTCTCTTGCCCTCTCCCCCTCCCTCGAATTTTTCCGGGGCTTTTCCGCCCTGTTTGTAGAGAGGCTTTCAAAAATCCCCGACCTCGAAACGCTGCGCCACCGAGCGGCGGTGGACCTCGGTGAGGACGAGCTCGAAGGCATTCTGGCCGGCGCCCCCCTCATGCCGGGAGAGGAATACCTCACCGGCGAGTCCCTCCGGACGATATGGCGCGGACTTACTGCCGCATTCCGGCGTGAGATCGGGCGGTATGACGGGACGGTCGCGGACTTTTTCGCCACGTACAGCCCCCGGGTGCATCCGGTGGGACGGGTCTATTTCCATCTGGTCGAGAGCAAGAGGGAAGAGTACCCCTTCGCCTTTCTCGCCACCTATTCCACGGGACTGGGCAAAGGGGGGCGTTCGAAGCACCTTCCGCTGAAATACGCCCTGCAGGAGTATGGAAACGACAGCGCAAAAATGCTGGAGCTGCTCGCAACGGTCCACCTCGCTGCAAAAGAGAGCGCCCTGATCGCCGGCCTCCTCGGAAGCGGCGAATTGTTCCACCCCCTCGCCTGGCTGCCACGGGATGCCTATACCTTCCTCAGAGAGATCCCGCTGTACGAGAAATCGGGCATCATATGCAGGATTCCCGACTGGTGGAAGGGGGGCGCTCCCACCGACGCGCTGAAACTGAGCATCACCGTGGGCGACACGCAGCCGTCCTATGCGGGTATGGACGCGCTCCTGAGCTTCGATCCGCGCCTGTTCCTCGGTGATGCCCCGGTCTCGCCCGAAGAGGTGAGGAGGCTCCTGCTCTCCACAGAGGGTCTTGTCCTCGTCAAGAACAGATGGGTGGCGGTCGATCCCGATACGCTGCACCAGACTCTTGCCGCGTACGAAAAGGCGCAGGAGATGGTGAAAGCCGGCGGCCTCAGTCTGCGGGACGCCCTCCGCCTGGAGCTGAGCCCCGGAGCGGCACTGCATGTCCAGGATGAAAGTGAAAGCGTGGAGATCACGAACGGGCAGTGGCTGGACTCTGTCCTGCGGAACCTGCGCACCCACGACCGCATCGCTTCCGTAAAGCCGGGAAAAGATTTCAGAGCCGAGCTGCGGCCCTACCAGCAGAAAGGGGTGAGCTGGCTCTCCCTGCTCCACTCCCTCCGGCTCGGCATCTGCCTGGCGGACGACATGGGGCTCGGGAAGACCCTGCAGATCCTTGCCTTGCTGCATATCCTGAAGGAGAAGGGAGCGAAACGTGCGAGCCTTCTGGTGCTCCCCGCCTCTCTCCTCGCGAACTGGTCCTCTGAAATAGAGCGTTTCGCCCCCGGCATGACCTTCTTCGTCGCACACCCCGGGATGCGGCCCGAGGGGAAGGTGGCGCCCCTGGACGCGGCAGAGATCGACCGGTACGATCTCGTCCTCACCACCTATGCGCTGATACAGAGATACGAATGGCTTCAAAGACATACATGGAACTACGTCATTCTCGACGAGGCGCAGGCCATCAAGAACCCCTCCACGAAGCAGGCCAGGGCGGTCAAGAAACTCTCGGCGGGGAACAGGATCGCCGTAACCGGGACCCCCGTGGAAAACAGGCTGTCCGACGTATGGTCTCTCTTCGATTTCATCAACCCGGGGCTCCTCGGCACTGCGCAGGAGTTCAGCCGGTTCGCGAAAGGACTGGCACAGAGCCCCGGCGGGTACGCACGGTTACGGAAGATCATCAGCCCCTTCATCCTGCGGAGGATGAAGACCGACAAAGCGATCATCGCGGACCTGCCCGAGAAGGTGGAGATGAAAACGTATGCAACGCTCAGCAGGAAGCAGACGCTCCTCTACCGGGAGCTGGTCAGAGAGCTGGAGGAGTTGATCAGGAGCACGGAAGGGATACAGCGGAAGGGCATCATCCTTTCGGCCCTCGCCAGGACGAAACAGCTCTGCAACCACCCCGACCACTACCTGGGGACCGGCGATTTCGCAGAGGGCGACAGCGGGAAGTTCCAACGGCTCAGGGAGGTATGCGAAACGATCCATGAAAAGCGCGAGAGGGCGCTGGTGTTCACCCAGTTCAGGGAGATGACCGGACCGTTGGCGCTCTTCCTGGAGGGCGTCTTCGGGAGGGGGGGGCTTGTGCTCCACGGGGGCACTCCCGTGGAGAAAAGAAGGGAGATCGTGGAGCGTTTTCAGAGCGGCGACTATGTACCCTTCCTGGTGCTCTCGCTCAAGGCGGGCGGGGTGGGGCTGAACCTTACGGCGGCAAACCACGTCATCCATTTCGACCGCTGGTGGAACCCCGCGGTGGAGAACCAGGCCACGGACAGGGCCTTCAGGATCGGCCAGAAAAAGAATGTCATCGTGCATAAATTCATCACCGGGGGCACCATCGAGGAGAAGATCGACCTGATGATCGAGGGCAAGGCAAAGCTCTCGGAAGAGGTGATCCGCGGCGGCGGAGAGGAATGGATTACGGAGATGAGCAACGAGGAGCTGATCAGTCTCTTCCGGCTCGGTTTGTAGGCGCGGAACAGGCGAACGAAGAGGCTGGAGAGCACTTCACCCCGAGAGAGGTGATCACGCTCATGGTCGATCTGCTCCTCAGCCCCGAGAAAGATCTGGGCCGCAGCCATGTGGTGAAAACCATCTATGACCCCGCCTGCGGCACCGGGGGCATGCTGTCCGTGGCGGAACAGTATATCCGCAGTCTGAACACGAAAGCGCAACCCCTTCTCTACGGGCCGGACTGGAACGACGAGGCCTGGGCCGTCTGCAAGTCCGACATGCTTATCAAAGGCGAAGAAGCCGACAACGTCCGGCAGGGCGCCACTTTCACGCAGGACGGCTTTGAGAAAGAGAAGTTCGATTACATGCTGGAGAATCCGCCCTTCGGCGTCACCTGGAAGCAACAGGAGAAATACATCACCCGCGAGCGTGACACGCTCGGCTATGAGGGACGCTTCGGCGCGGGGACTCCGCGCGTCAACGACGGCTCGCTGCTGTTCCTTCAGCGCATGCTTTCCAAAATGCGTTCGCCGAAGGAGGGCGGCAGCCGTATCGGCATTGTTTTCAACGGCTCCCCGCTCTTCACCGGCGATGCGGGCAGCGGCGAATCGGAAATCCGTCGCTGGATCATCGAGAACGACTGGCTGGAGGCAGTGGTGGCGCTTCCTAATCAGCTCTTTTACAACACCGGCATCGCGACATACATATGGGTGCTCACCAACAGAAAAACAAAAGACCGTAAAGGCAAGGTGCAGTTGATCGATGCCCGCCAGTTCTTTATCAAAATGCGGAAAAGCCTGGGCAATAAGCGCAATAAAATCGGCGACAAGGATGAGGGAGAGCCGGATCAGATCGGAGAGATCTCTCGTATACACGGTGATTTCCGGCACAATGTGGCCCGGACTTTCCTGGTCGATGGGAAAGAGAAACCGCTTATCGTCAGCAAGATCTTTGACAACGAGGACTTCGGCTTCCACAAAATAACCGTCGAGCGTCCTCTCAGGCTTTCTTTCCAGGCAAGCGCTGAGCGCATCACCCGCCTGGAGGAGCAGGCGGGTTTCAAGGGCCTTGCCACGAGCAACAAAAAGAGCGACGCAATCCGGCTGAAGGAGATCGAAGCGGGCAAAGAGCGGCAGGAGGCCATCCGCGGGTTGCTTCGCTCTTTCGCCCAGACCTCGGGAGAGATGCTCTACAAAGACCGGAAGGTGTTTTTGGCCGACCTTAAGAAGCTCGACCGGGAGCGTGGGGTGCGGTTGGACGCTGCTGAGCTGAAGGCGGTGCTTGCCGCACTGGGCGAACGGGACGAGACTGCCGAAATCTGTCGCGATCGCGAGGGAATCCCCGAGCCCGACTCTGAGCTGCGCGATACCGAGACGGTTCCCCTCAAAGAGAGCATCGAGGGATACTTCAAACGGGAGGTGCTCCCCCATGTCCCCAATGCCTGGATAGACCACAGCAAAGCAAAGATCGGGTACGAGATTCCGCTGAACCGCCATTTCTATTGCTACGAACCGCCGAGACCGCTGGAGGAGATTGAAGCCGATAGAGCATGTCCTACTGAGCAAAAAGCTATCTCCTCCTACCTCGACCGCGAAACCTCAAAGATCGACCGCTTGATCGAAAAAATCGAAGCGGCCATTGAGAAGCTGCAGGAATACCGCACGGCACTGATCACGGCGGCGGTAACGGGCAAGATTGATGTGCGGGAGGCGGCGATATGACGGAAGGAGAGCTGTTTGCCCATCTCAGAAGCCACTATCCATGCGAAAATGAGAGCTGCGAATGGAAGGAGTTCAAGCAGCTCAGGCATACGGTTTCGGGTAGCACAGGGGACATTGGAAAATTCGATTCAGCGAGCAGAAAAGATCTTGAAAACCCGATTTTAGACAAGCTTTCAGATATTCTGGTACACTGTCACGTTTGAAAGCACGGTTTCACTTCTTTCCTGGCTAACCCCTCCCTACCTCCCCTTACCCTAAGGGGAGGAGCAGGATCACCGAAGTCCCCTCTCTCCGGGGGGAAAGGTCCGTATTCCCCTCCTTCCCAAGGGGGAGGAGACCGCATTCCCTCTCTTCATTCCCCCTCTTAGGGTAAGAGGGGGTGAGGGGGTGTTAGCCTCAATCGTATCAGTGACTATGTACTGGATGAAAAGCAGAAGATCAATTGATGTCGGATGTCAAAAGTGGACACGAAACCATTCCCATTCATGCTGCCAGTCGCTCGGCATAGAACTGTTGCCTATACGCTGCCGGGGACAGATATCTCAGTCTTTCCTGTCGGCGTTGCCGATTGTAGAAGATCTCGATGTACTCCGTGATGTCCTGTCTGGCTTCCTGTCTGCTTCGATACCGTTTATGATGCACAAGCTCCTGCTTGAGCGTTCCCCAGAAACTCTCCATCGGGGCATTGTCAAAACAGTTCCCTCGGCCACTCATCGAGGGGATCATCTTACACTGAGCAAGAAGCTCCCTGTACTCATACGAGCAATACTGACTACCACGGTCTGAATGGTGAATGAGCCCCGCTGCCGGACGCCTTGTCGCCACCGCTCGAAAGAGCGATTCGCTCACCAGACTCTTTGTCAGGCGCTCTCCCATGGCATAGCCCACAATCTCCCCCGTGAAGAGGTCCTTGTGCCCCGCCAGATACTGAGGAGGTAGTAAAAATCGGAGACGAGGTAGGCCTGTACTACTATCGGCTTGAGCGTGTCTACTCGGGTGCGATTGTTTTGGAGGAGGGAGTGCCGTACGGGGTAAAAAGTCCGACCGATGTCGGTACGGGGAAAGCGAAAGACGAAAAAGCCCCGCTGTCAGAGATTGTCTCACTGCTCAACGAGCGTTTCGGAACCGACTTCTCCGAGGAGGATCGGCTCTTTTTCGAGCAGATCAGAGAGAAAGCGACGAAACATGAGCACATAATAAGCACCGCTCTCGCTAATCCCCTGGACAAATTCCGGTTAGGCATCAGGAAGCTGATTGAAGAGCTGATGGTTCAACGCATGGCGGACAACGACAAGATCGTCACCTGGTATATGGATGATCAGGAATTCCAGGACTCGGCCTTTCCCCTTCTCGCAAAGGAGATTCTCGACTCGATACGCAGCGAAGAGTCAACAGATGCGCAGTGAAATGAAAGGGGCATCCGCTCCCGTCACTCCCTTTTGAGCTGGCCGGTGTCATACAGGGCCTGAATATCCAGGGCGGGCACCGCAACGGAGAGGTACACCAGCTTCTCCGGTCCGGGGTTCTCGACCCCGTGCTCCACGTTTGAGGGAATGTGGAGGAGGTCGCCCGCCTGCACCTCGGCTGTTTCGTTGCCGACCCTGATGCGGCCGCGCCCGCCGATGATGATATAGGCCTGCTCCGGGCCGTGATGATGGGGCTGCTGCCCGGAGCCCGGCTCCACCTCCACCCACGCGATCGCCATGGTATCGGTGGGGGTGTCCCCGGCCTGCAGGAGTATGTGGGACAGTAAGCCCGGGCGAATTCGCCTCGGTGCTGCTGAAAGACTCGATTTGAACACTGCCGCCTCCTTATGTTTTCCAGCGTGGATCGTGGATAAGTGTAGCAGTATTTCCGGAGAGATTCCACC
>JADLDZ010000037.1 GCA_020846375.1 Nitrospirales bacterium
CCCCCCTCAACGTCCATGTAAACAGGGCCCCGTGCGACGGCACTGTGGAAGCGGTCGTGCACTCTCCCGGAAAGTTCCTCTCCGCCTTCAAGCCGGAGGCATCGCTCTGCAACGAGAATATCGCCCTTCTTCTGAAGGGGAGGAACTGCCGGGTGCTGGTCCGGCAGGTGGCAGGCGCCGTCGCACGGAGGGCTGTCTGCCGGGTGCGGACCGGGCACTTCCTGAAGAAAGGCGAGCGGTACGGGATCATCAAGTTCAGCTCGCGTCTCGATATCTTCCTGCCCGAAGATACGGAGATCACAGTAAAGGTGGGGGACAAGGTAAGGGCAGGGGAAACCATTCTGGGGCATCTGAAAAAAGGAGAGGCTTCCGAGCCTGCGTAGCCTGCGGTGCGGGGGACGCCCCCTTCCCCTTACGAGGCTGCATCCGGCCCCCGGGAGTTATACGACGATGGCATTCGACAAAAGAGAGTTCGAAAAGAAAAGGGATTTCGGCAAGCAGCCCAAAAAAGGCGTTTACCTTCTGCCCAACACCATTACTCTCTGCGGTATGTTCGCCGGGTTCTTCGCCATCATTTCGGCGCTCAACGGGCACTATCTCCACGCTGCGTGGGCGATCATCCTGGCGAATATCTTCGACGGTCTCGACGGCTGGATCGCCCGGCTCACCAACACCTCCACACGGTTCGGCATCGAGCTGGACTCCCTCTCGGACGTGGTGGCCTTCGGCGTTGCCCCGTCCATTCTGCTGTACAAATGGGCGTTGCTACCCTTCGGCCGGCTCGGCTGGGCGGCAGCCTTCCTCTTCGTTGCCTGCGGCGCGCTGCGGCTCGCCCGCTTCAATATCCAGACCGGTGCTCCCGGCTCGAAGTCCTTCAAGGGAATGCCCATACCCGGCGCCGCGACAGTACTGGCTTCGGTGGTGATTTTCCACTACGAATTCCAGACAGGGGTGCCGGAGAAAAATGTTTTCTTTCCCGCCCTCACCATCCTGCTCGCCCTCCTCATGGTGAGCACCCTGCGCTACCACGGCCTCAAGGAGATCGACTTCAGGGAGAAGAAGCCCTTCTGGGTCCTCATCGTATTCGTCCTGATCCTCTTCTTCCTCCTCATCCATCCATCCACCGCCATCTTCATCTTTGCCATGACCTATCTTACCTGGGGTATAATTGAAAATATTTTTCTCTTCCTGCGGAAAATGAGGCTGAAGCGCACCGAGCAGAGCCTGGCGGAAAAAGCGGCACGGGGCCCCCAGGAGAAAAACCTTCCAGGAGAAGGAGCGGAAGAAGATGAAGACCATTAAGATATTCGATACGACCCTGCGGGACGGAGAGCAGTCCCCGGGGGCCTCCATGAATGTGGAGGAAAAGATCCAGGTCGCCAAACAGCTGGTAAAGCTGGGAGTCGATATCATCGAGGCGGGGTTTCCCATCGCCTCGCCCGGAGATTTCGACGCGGTGCGGCGCATTGCCGAAGAGGTGCGGGGGGCGACCATTGCCGGGTTGGCGCGGGCCAGGGAAGAGGACATCAGGAGGGCCTTTGAGGCGGTAAAGGACGCTCCGCAGAGGCGCATCCATACTTTTCACTCCACTTCGGACATCCATCTGAAGCACCAGTTCCGGGTGAGCCGTGAGGAGGCACTGAAGCGCTCGGTGGAGATGGTGCGACTCGCCCGCCACCTGGTGGAAGATGTCGAGTTTTCTCCCATGGACGCCACGAGAACGGAGCTTCCCTATCTTCTCGATGTGGTCGGGGCGGTCATCGAAGCGGGGGCCTCCACCGTCAATATCCCGGATACGGTGGGATACACCACCCCCGCCGAGTTCGGGAACATGATCAGGGCCATCAAGGAAAGCATCGGGGACAGGGCCGTGATCTCGGTGCATTGCCATAACGACCTCGGTCTGGCGGTGGCTAACTCCCTGGCTGCGGTGGCGAACGGCGCCGGACAGGTCGAGTGTACCATCAACGGCATCGGCGAGAGGGCGGGGAATTGCTCCATGGAAGAGGTGGTCATGGCCCTCCGGACGCGAGGGGATTTCTATAACGCCAGGACGAATATCAACACAAGGGAAATCATCCGCACAAGCCGGCTCATTACCCGGATCACCGGGATTACGGTGCAGCCCAACAAGGCGATTGTGGGGGCCAATGCCTTTGCCCACGAGTCGGGCATCCACCAGGACGGGCTGTTGAAGGAAAAGATGACCTACGAAATCATCCGCCCCGAGGACATCGGTCTGCACCGCACCGAGCTCGTACTGGGCAAGCACTCGGGAAGGCATGCCTTCAAGACGAGGCTCAAGGAGCTGGGCTACGACCTCAGCCCCGAGGAGATTGAAACCGCCTTCGAAAAGTTCAAGCACTTTGCCGACCAGAAGAAGAGCATCTTCGATGAGGATATCGAGGCCCTCGTCTCGGAAGAGGTGGCGAGGATTCCGGAGGTCTACAGCCTTGTGGATCTTTCCCTCTCCTGCGGGACGAGTGTGAAGCCCACCGCAGCGCTGAAGCTGAAAATACACGGGGAAGTCTTCGACCGGGTGGAGCACGGGGATGGTCCGGTGGATGCGGTGTACCGGGCGCTGGCAGCCCTTACCGAAACCCGAAGCAACCTC
>JADLDZ010000038.1 GCA_020846375.1 Nitrospirales bacterium
AAAAACATTAAAAGGTTTCGGCTGCGTTCTCTCCTCACCCAGAGTGATCTGGCCAGCCTGAGCGGGCTCTCCCAAGGGTACCTGAACCAGTTGGAAAGCGGGAAGAGAAACTATACTCAGAAATCCCTGGAGATCGTCTCACGGGCGTTGGGGATACCTATCATCGAATTCTTCAGGGGATCCGGGCGTCCCCTCCTGCCGGACGGAGGGGGGAAGAGCGGATATCTCCGCAGGGGACGTACTCTCCGAAGAGAATGCCTGGATGTGCTGGAGGAACTCCCCTTCCCGATTGTCGAGCATTACCTTGCGCTTCTGAAAATGGAGAAAAGCCTGCTCGATAAAGAGGATATCGCTGAGGAGGAGAGCAAGCACGCCGATTCCGCACTCGGACGATCTGCGGGCAGATGAAAGGAAGTGCCCTTGCAGTAGCTGCAAGGGCACTCTTGTTTTTTCCGGCAGACAAAAATTTTTTTACTGTTCCGTGGAGCCGGCGGAAAGAGCGTAGAATGCTTCTTCCTTCAGCAGTGCCGCCCAATAGGCATCGACCTGGGTCTGGGCCTGCTGAAGCAGGGATTCGTTTTCCGGCGCAAAGAGGTGTTTGAACCTCCCCTGGGGTTTCAGGAACTCCACGAGAGGCTTCTTCTCTTTGGGCTTCACCGTCACCCTCGTCACCCCGTTCTCGATCTCGAAGAGCGGCCAGTAGCAGGTCTCCACCGCAATCCTGCTCAGCAGGATCGCGTCATCCGTCCTGGATCTCCATCCCCTGTTGCACGGGGCGATAATATTCATGAACTTCGGTCCCGGCGTCTCAAGGGCCTTCCGCACCTTTTTCATCAGGTCGGACCAGTGGCTCGGAGATGCCTGGGCAACATAGGGAACACCGTGCGCAGCCATGATTTTTGTCAGGTCCTTCCTGTGCTGCAGTTTGCCCGGGATGGCGCTCCCCGCGGGACAGGTGGTGGTGTCCGCTCCGAAGGGGGTCGCGCTGGAGCGCTGGATGCCGGTATTCATGTAGGCGCCGTTATCATAGCAGATGTAGAGCATGTCATGGCCGCGCTCCATGGCACCGGAAAGGCTCTGGAAGCCGATGTCATAGGTACCGCCATCGCCGCCGAAGGCGATGAACTTGATGTCCTTGTCTATCTTGCCCTGTTTCTTCAGTGACCGGTACATCGTCTCGACACCGGAAATTGTGGCGGCAGCGTTCTCGAATGCATTGTGGATCCAGGGAATCTTCCACGCGGTGTACTCGGAAATGCAGGTGGAGACCTCAAGACACCCGGTGGCGTTGGCGGCAATCACAGGCTGTTCGGCCGCCAGCAGCGCCATCTTCACCACGATGGGCGCACCGCAGCCAGAACACATACGGTGTCCGCCCGTCAGCAACATCTCCTTCTTCGAAAGTTCTTTCAAACCCAGTGGTGTCGCCATATTATTCCCTCACTCCTATATATTCTTTGAAAGTTTTTATCTGTCCCGTCTTCGCAACTTCGGCAAGCTCGGCGATGGCATTCTCCGCATGCTCCGGCAGATAGTCTCTCCCGCCGAGGCCGTAGATCTTGTTCATCATGAGCGGCTTTTCCTTGTAGGGGAAGAGGGTCGCAGCGATATCCATGAAGAGGGGACCATAGGAGCCGCCGAAGGCGTCGGCCCTGTCCAGCACGCATATGGCCTTCAGGTGCTTCAATGCCTCACCCACCTCCTCGTAGGGGAAAGGTCTGAAGAGCCGGGGCTTGAGGAGCCCGACCTTGATCCCTTTCTCCCTGAATGCGTCGACGGCATCCTTGGTGGTGCCCGCCGCCGAGTTCAGGATGACAATCCCGATCTCCGCATCGTCCAGCCGGTAGGTCTCGAACAGGCCGTACTGCCTGCCGGAGATCTTCTCGAAATCCTTTGCCACATCGAGGACCACATTCTTCACTTTTGACATCACCTCGGCATGGGCCCTTCTGTATTCCATGTAGTAATCGGTGAGGATCAGGGGACCATAGCTCACGGGGTGCTCTATGTCGAGGAGGGGGTTCACGGTCTTGAACTCTCCCACAAAACTCTTCACCGCCTCATCGTCCAGGTATTCCATCCTCTCGATGGAATGGCTGATGATGAAACCGTCCATGCATACCATGGCGGGAAGTCTCAAGTCCATATGCTCCGCGATGCGGAACGACTGGATCATGTTATCGTACGCTTCCTGCGCATTCTCGGACCACAGTTGTATCCAGCCGCAGTCGCGGGCGCCCATCCCGTCGGAATGGTCGCCATGAATGTTGAGCGGAGCGGACATCGCCCTGTTCACCAGGGCCAGGATAATGGGCAGACGGGTTCCCGAAGCAATGAACAACTCCTCCCACATGAGAGCAAGGCCCTGCGCCGAGGTAGAGGTCGCAACTCTCCCTCCTGCCGCAGATGCTCCTATGCAGGCGCTCATGGCGCTGTGCTCGCTCTCCACGAGGATCATTTCCGTTTTCGCTTTCCCGTTTGATACAAAGGCGGTGAATCTCTGCATGATTTCCGTCGCGGGAGTAATAGGATATGCGGCGCTGACATCGGGGTTCACCTGGCGCAGCGCCTCGGCGACGGCCTCATTTCCCGTAACCGCTACGATCTTTCCGGATTTCTGGCCCATTATCTCCCCTCCTCTTCCATTACGATCGCCTTGTTGCCCTTCTTCCCGGGGCACTCGAGGGCGCAGATCCCGCAGCCCTTACAGTAATCGTAGTCGAAGTCCCCTCTCTTACCGTCTTTGACGGTTATGGCCATATCAGGGCAATAGGCCCAGCAGAACATGCACTGGATGCAGTTCTCTTCTATCCACTTCGGCTTGAACGCCCGCCATGAGCCCGTCTTGAATTTCAGGGCGCTTCCGGGTTCGGTCACTACCGCACCGGGCTTCAGTTCTTTCCATCCCTTCAGTTTCATCCTTCCCTTACCTCCTCGTATCCTCTCCGTGCGGCTTCGAGGTTGCCGTCTATGATCTTCTGGGAAAACTTCTTTCCGAAACTCTTTTTCACGTCCTCCAGGATCTGTTCGAGGCTGATGAGGCCCGAAACCTTTGCCAGCACCCCGACCAGGGGGGAGTTGGGCATGGGCCTGCCGAAGCAGTCGATAGCGATCCTCGTGGCGTCCACGGTGAATACCTTCTGTGTCGGCCTGGCCTGGATCTTTTCCCGTATCTCTTTGGGGTCCTTCACGGTATTGACAATGAAAGCCGCATCATCAGGCGTACCGTCCGCAACGTTGATCGCATCGAGCAGCGTGGCGTCGGCTACCGCCACGATATTCGGCTTCAAAACAGGACAATGCATCCTGAGCTCCCGTGAGCTTACCCGGTTATACGCCCTCAGGGGAGCGCCCGACCTTTCAGGGCCGTACTCGGGAAAAGCCTGAACATATCTTCCCCCGCTCAGGCAGGCGTCGGCGAATACTTTCGCAGCAGTTACCGTGCCCTGGCCGCCCCGTCCATGCCATCTGATTTCTACCATTTCAGACATATGTATCCCTCCTGTGTGAATTTTGCAAGCGAGAAGCGCGAAAACACGTCAATCTCCTAGATTAACCAATGATCCTCAGGTTTTTCAACAAATCGGGTTTCCTGCGGACTCCCGGTTGACAAATCAGCAAACCATTAAGGGGTGGTAGGAGTGATAACCGCTTTCAGCGCTTCGAGATCCTTGATCACGATCCTGCCGGATTCATCGGCGACAAGACCCGCTTTCTTGAACCTGCTCATCACCCTGATCGCCGTTTCCACGGTGGTGCCGACCATTTCCGCAATGTCCTGCTTGGTCAGGCGCATATTGATCACCGTATCCTTCCGGTTGATCTTATCGCCTGACTTGTCGGCCAGTTTTACCAGGAGCGCCGCAATCCTCGCCTCCACTCTCTCCAGGGCGATGTTCTTGAGCGTATCATGAAACTCCCGGATCCTTTCACCGAGACTTGTGGCGATATCGTACATAATGTGCGGAAACCGGTCAATGATCTTGAGCAGGTTGACGCGGGAAATCTTGATGATTTCGCTGTCTTCCATGGCAACGGCATTGGCGGGATAGGGGAAGCCCTTCAGCACCGCAAATCCGCCGAAGAAATCCTGGTCGGAAATGAGCTCGAGGATTATCTCCCTCCCATCATGGGACAGCTTCGTAATCTTTACCTTCCCGCTGACGAGGAGATAGAACCAGTCGGGAGAATCACCCTCGGCGAAAATATCCTCTTTTTTCTTATACTTCCCCGGAATGACATAGGCTTGAATCTCCCTGATCTCTTCATCATTGAGAGTGGAAAAAACGGGGAGTTTCTTCAGTTCCTTTATATCGTAGCTCATCGTGCCGGTATCGCGCTCCCTTGATGATCGGCGTCCTCGATAAATGGACCGCAGCGCATCGCATTATTTTACCACAATGGGGAAGGAAATAGATGAACATCCTGTCGGTTATTTTTACAGAAAGAGCTTTCCTCCTGTCCTTTTACTCCTTGTACTGTCGGATTTCTTGACATGCCGGAACGCCTCGACAAAATTCCTTTTCTTTCCAATATGTTTAATATGGCATGCAATATGCATTAACTCAAGACACACACCACGTGCACCCTACGGAGGAGAGGGAAAAAAGTATGAGGGGAAAAAGGAAGAAAAAAGCGATCGACGCACGGAGCATAGTGCTTCTTATGAGTATTGCAGCCCTTTTTGCGTATGCGGGTTTTCAAGTATACGAGCTGGTCTTCACCGGAATCCCCGCAGTAGCCGACAGGGACGGTATTATTCCCGAGGTGCCCGGCTCACCTTTCCTGGGTGCAGACGGTAGAGGGGCAATACGTGTCTCCACGGATGGCACAGCATATTCCCTCTCCCCGAACAGGTCTGTCGATGAGAACTATGGAGAAGAAATACTCACCGGCCAGGGAACCCTGACCGGCTTCTTCGTCTCCGGGCTGCGGGTGGATACTGCGGCAGACTACCTGGGGAATACCCCGGAACGTGATGCCGTCGAAGGCGCTCTGAACAGAGGAGCGGAAGACCCGCCCTCCTTCCTTGCCGCTATTGCATCGGCGGGAGAAGCACCCTCCGCCCCGGACGGACCGGGTGAAAGCCAGGGGTCGGCTCAGGAGTCAGACTCCACTCTGTTGCGACCGCTGTTCTTCGCATGGTAGAGTGCGGTATCCGCTCGCTTTGTCAGACTATCAAAGGCCTCCCGCCTCTTCCATTGAGCGACCCCGAAACTGGCGGTCACCCGATGAACAGGGCTGAAGGAACCATTCTCCAACAGCTTCCGCAGCTTCTCCGCTACGAGAGTCGCCCCTTCCAGGGAGGTTTCGGGGAGCAGCACCATAAACTCCTCACCTCCCCATCTTCCGAAGGAGTCGACATTCCGAATATTCCCCCGTACCAGGGAGGAGACCCTCTTCAGCACCGAATCGCCCACCTGGTGTCCATAGGTATCATTAATGCTCTTGAACCGGTCGATATCGAACATGAGAAGAGATAGTGGGCTCTCATACCTCTCCGCTCTCGCCATTTCCTTTCCAAGAGCATCCTCGAAGGTCTGCCGGTTGAAGGCGCCGGTGAGCCTGTCCACCGTTGCGGCAATCCTCAGCGCCTCCTCCGCGCGTTTCAGCTCGGTAATATCGCGGGATATTCCCATGACTCCCAGGAAATTGCCTTCGGTATCACGCAAGATAGACGCAGAGAGAAAAGAGGGGAGCGGCTCACCGCCACTGCGCTTGTTGATGATTTCCCCGATGAACTGTCCCGTTTTGAGGATGGAATCGTAGATCCTCATGCTCTCTTCCCTGTCGTCATAAAGAATGCCCACAGGTTTTCCCAATACTTCTTCCGCCTTATAGCCGAAGGTCCTTTCCGCTGCCATATTGAAGCCCACAATCCTGCGCTCCCTGTCCACCGTGATGATCATGTCCAGGGAGCTGTCGATGATATGGACCGCATATTCCTGGGAGGCCTTCAGGTCCTTATTCAACAATTCCAATTGCTGTTGCTGCAGCTTCAGCTCCCTTTCCACCCTCTTCTGCTCCTCGAGGGACCTCTCGAGCCTGTTTACATGCAGAGCCAGCGCGACGATCAGGAT
>JADLDZ010000039.1 GCA_020846375.1 Nitrospirales bacterium
CCAGAACCCGCGCCAATTCCTCATTC
The DNA here is from genome assembly GCA_020846375.1 of Nitrospirales bacterium. Classification (GTDB taxonomy): domain Bacteria; phylum Nitrospirota; class Thermodesulfovibrionia; order Thermodesulfovibrionales; family Dissulfurispiraceae; genus Nitrobium. The sequence continues at coordinate 27 of JADLDZ010000039.1, forward strand.
CCGAGTGCCGACATCTTCTGCGACCATTCCCGGTAGGTGTCGGCGTGCTCGTCATTGTGCTCCTGCCAGTGGTGGAGCAGATGCTTCAGTTTCGCCAGGTCACTCATGTCCTTTTCCTCCTTCATATCCGGTGCATGTACATGTACACTATTATACCGTTCGTGCCGGTGGAACGGGAAATGAGAGTGCAGGTGCCGGTGCGCCGTCTTGCCGTGGAAATGGATATGCTCATGGATGAGGTTCACCCGCAGTAGCAGTTCCTCATCCTCCAGGACCTCGTCCGCACTCCCCGTCTTTTCCAGCCGGTGCTCTTCGGAGAGGACAGCGACACGGGCATGCAATTCTCCGACGAGGGAGAGGTCATGGGTTGCAATGACAACAGTTTTTCCCGCCTCATTAAGAGCCATAAGCAGCTCCACTAGAAAGCACTGCGTCCTCGGATCGAGACCGTTCGTGGGCTCATCGAAGAGGAGCACCTCGGGATTCATGGTCAGCACCGAGCCGATGGCCACTCTTTTCTTTTCCCCTCCCGAAAGCATATATGGTGGCCGGTCCTTCAGATTCTCGATGTTGAGCATCCGCATCACCGCAAAGGCCCTTTCCCTGGCCTCCTCCTCCGCCATGGAGAGCTGTTGGGGGCCATACAACAATTCGTCCAGCACCGTGGGGCAGAAGAGCTGTACGTCCGAATCCTGGAAGACATATCCCACCCTCCCCCGGAAGAAGCGCAGGAACCCCTTTTCGCGCAATGATCTCTCCGAAACCTCCTGTCCCCTGAAAGAAACAGCGCCTTCATCGGGAAAGACGAGCCCCCCCACTACCTGCAGAAGGGTCGATTTTCCACTCCCGTTCGCCCCGATGACCGCGAAACACTCTCCAGCCCCGATACCGAGACTCACGCGATCAAGGGCAGGTATCCTGCCGTAGTAGCGGTAGCTCACTCCCTCTGTCTTTATCATCTCGTCCACCAACACCTCACAGCAGCAGGAAAAAAATTCCCGCAACGGCAAAAGCCGCTCCGGCCATCCAATCCCGGGAAGAGAGCTTGCGGAACCCGCTGATCCTGACCTCGTCGGAAAAGCCCCTGCCCAGCATCGCCTTGTATACGTCCTCACATCTCATCTGTGTCTTCCGGAAGAGGAAAGCCATCCTCCCCGCAACCCACTCCCTCCCCGAAGAGCCTTTCAGTCCCCCGGCGAGCCGGCTCTTTTTCGCACGATACACTTCCTCCACCGTCTGAGCGAAAAGGAAGATATACTTATACGATAACGTAAGCATAACGATAAAAACATCGGGTACTTTCAGCACCTTGAGCCCTCTGATGATTTCCGGCAGAGGAGTAGTGAACAGCACCAGAAAAGAGAGGGCCAGGGAATTGACCACCCGCAGGGTGAGCAGGAGAACACCGCGCATCCCCTCCTCCGTAATCCCGATCTGACGGGGGAGGTGCCAGGAGAGATGATATCCCCCCGCTTCATATGCCTCCGGGAAAGTAAGGAGAGGGATAATGATTCTCCCCGGCGTGATCACGTTCAGAGAGGAAGGCAGCGCAACAAGAAAGCCGAAAAGAAAGCCGAAGAAGAATACTCTCCTGCAATACACGGCGAAGGGGACCCTCGTAACGGCTGCCAGCAGGAAGATGAAACCGCCCAGGGCCGTCTCGGCCCCGATCTCCCTCTTGAGACTAACGACAACGACAAAAGAAAGCAGAAAGAACAGCTTTACCCGTGCATCGATCTTCTGCAGGAGCCCTTCCCGCGAGGCAAGCTCCCACTGAACGTATGCGTCGGAAACCACCTTCGCGGCATGCCGTACTCCCCTGTCCACAAAGGAGACTCTGACTTTTCCCCTTCCCTGCTCCGTCGGTTCGGCAGGAGGACGCAGCAGGAAGGGGGGGATTCTATTTTCCATGACGGCTCAGGAATCTCGCTATGAGGAACACTGCCATTCCAACGAAAAGAATCCCCAGCACTCCCGAAACGATGTAGGCGAACGACTGGAGGGCGAGCGGAGAGCTTTCCCCGTTAAAGGAATAGTCGGGAAGAGGTGCCTTCCACAGTTCGGCATACTTCTCCAGCCCCTCCGGTACATACCCGAGCAGCTCTTTCAGGGTATCCGCGCTCCATTCTCCCCAGGCGTCCCCTGCCTTGAACCACAAGGGCAGGAAAATGCCCAGAGGGGAGAGCAGCGCCATTACAAAGAGCCCCAGGACAAGCTTCTTTTGAAAGGGTGTCACCTCATGCCTCCTTCACGGTATACACGATGCCCGGTTCGTGCTTCAGAAAGTATTTCAAAAGCAGCATCGTCACGACGCCCTCGACAATGCCGAACAGGAGCAGGTGCTCCAGCGCCATGGTGGGAAGCGCAATAGAAAGAGGATAGGGAGCATACAGCGGCCTGCCGTCCGCCCCGGTGGCAATGAGAGGTTGGATGCCGAACTCCACCGCTGTCACCACGGCAGCCGCAACCAGCCCCGTGTATCCTGCTAGAAACGCCGCCGGGGAAAGCCTCCTCTCTCCCGTAGCTTTACCCCTGACCAGCCTGAATACCCAATAGGATACAAAGGGCATAACTACCGCCATATTGAAGCAATTTGCCCCGATGGCGGTAATCCCCCCGTCCCCGAAGACAATGGCCTGTATGATAAGAACCATTGATACGGCGATCACCGCCGTCCACGGCCCCAGGAGCAAGGCCGTGATCCCCGCCCCCACTGCATGGCCGGTAGTCCCCCCGGGGATGGGGATGTTCAGCATCTGGATGAGAAAGGAGAAAGCCGCAGCCATGGCCAGATACGGGGTGGAACGGCTGGACAACTCTCTTTTCATCTTTCGCAAGGCGATGCTCCAGAAGACAAAAGACACCCCGTAGAGGGGCACATAGGTCTGCGGGCTCAGATATCCATCGGGTACATGCATACAACGCTCCTTTTTTTCGTAGTAAGACCTGGGCTCTCCCTGCAAGGCCGGAGATCTGGTTCAGGCATACTGCAGCAAAGCCCGTTCGCAAGCGTCTTTCGAGCAAAAAAAAAGCCACGAAAGCGCATCAACCTTCGTGGTTGGGAGCCTTCGTGGCTTGCCTTTACGTTACCAAAGCAGGTCGTGCTTGTCAATCATTTTTTCCTTTCTGTTTGACCTGGAATACAGCCACCTTTTATTATAGATGCCATGCTTGCACCGGAAAAACAGCTGGAAATCATACAGAGAGGGGCCGTCGAGGTCATCCTCGAAAAGGAACTCCTTCACAAGCTGGAGAAATCCCTCAAGAAAAACAGGCCCCTGCGGGTCAAGGCGGGCTTCGACCCCACCGCCCCCGACATCCATCTCGGGCATACCGTGCTCCTCGAGAAGATGCGCCAGTTCCAGGAGCTGGGACACGAAATCGTCTTTCTCATCGGCGATTTCACCGGGATGATCGGCGACCCCACCGGAAAGTCCGAAACGAGAAAGCCCCTGACCCGCGGGGACGTGCTGAAAAATGCCGAAACCTACAAGGAACAGGTATTCAAAATCCTCGATCCCGAAAAGACTGTAATCCGGTTCAACAGCGAGTGGCTCATGAACATGACCGCCATGGAGATCGTGAAGCTCCAGGCGAAACAGACGGTGGCCCGGATGCTCGAGCGGGAGGATTTCAAACAGCGCTTCACCAGCCGGAGCCCCATCGGGATTCACGAATTCATGTACCCCCTCCTGCAGGGATACGATTCCGTCGCCCTCAGGGCGGATGTGGAGCTGGGGGGAACCGACCAGAGGTTCAATCTCCTGATGGGCAGGGAGCTGCAGCAGGAATACGGGCAGTCCCCGCAGGCACTCGTGATCATGCCCCTCCTGGAGGGCCTCGACGGAGTGAAGAAGATGTCCAAGAGCCTGGGCAACTACGTGGGGATTTTCGATCCGCCCCGGGAGATGTACGGCAAGCTCATGTCGATCAGCGACGGGTTGATGCTCAAGTATTACGAGCTTCTGAGCCATATCGGCAATGAGGATCTGGCGGCCCACAAGGAGGGATTGAAGACGGGGGCGGTTCATCCCAAGAAGGCCAAGGAAAACCTCGCCATGGAGTTGGTGGAACGATATTGGGGCCGGGACGCCTCCCTCCATGCCCGGGAGGAGTTCGAAAATATATTCAGGCAGAAGGGCCTGCCCGACGAGATCCCGGTGGTGGAGATGAAGTGGGAGGAGGATCCGATGTGGCTCCCCCAGATCATGAAGACCTCGGGGCTGACCGCAAGCACCGGCGAGGCGATGCGGCTGATCAGGCAGGGGGGAGTGAGCGTGGACGAAGAGAAAGTCACCGACCCGAACAGGAAGCTTGCAAAAGGTTCCTACCTGATCAAAGCGGGGAAGAGGAGGTTCCTGAAGGTGGTATCCCTGCAGGGGCAGGATGACTGCACCTCCTAATGGTGGTGCCCCTCTCCCGCATGTCCGCCTGCAATGATGTAAACAGCCTCCTGGGGACCTTTGTTCTCCAGGTAACAGGCGTCCTCGCCGGCAAAATGGAAAGCCGAGCCTTCGCGCAGCACCCCTGAGAACATTCCCGTCACTTCCAGGTCTCCCTTCACCGCAATGAGGATCTCCTCATGTCCCTTTCCGGGCCGTACCACCCTTTCCCTCTCTCCCGGCTTCAGGATGCCATAGAGCATATAGCAGGCGTGGCTGCCGGTCTCCCGCGAGCCGACGATAGCCTCACCACCTTCCACCCCTCGTGCCCTCTCTTTCATTTCGAAGATCTTCATCCTGCAGTCTCTTCCCTTTCCTATGTCCTGTATTCCGCGTTGATCTTCACATAGCCTTCGGTCAGATCGCAGGTAAGCACCTTCGCCGCTCCTCTGCCGAGATGGAGGTCCACCACTATCCTGACCTCCCTGCTCCTGAGCTTCTCGTTGGCCGCTGCGTCCTTTCCCGTGGCCATGCCCTGTGCGGCAACCTTCACCCCGTTGAGCAGGATATCGACTTTCTCCTCCCTGATCTGAATTCCTGAGCGCCCGAGGGCAGCCATCAGACGCCCCCAGTTCGCGTCGTTTCCGTAGAGGGCGGTCTTTACCAGCAGCGAATTGGCAAGGGCAAAGGCGCCTCTCTCCGCTTCGGCCTCACTCTTCGCGTTCCGGAGCTCGATTTCGACAAACTTTGTAGCGCCCTCCCCATCCCTGACGATCATCCCGGCCAGTTCGTACGTGACAGAGGCAAGAGCTGAAGCGAAGGACTCGAAGGCAGGGGATTTCACGCCTATCATCCCGTTGCCCGCCCTGCCGTTTGCCATGACCAGAACAGTATCGTTGGTGGACATATCGCCGTCGATGGTAATCCTGTTGAACGACCTCCGCACAGCGCTCTTCAGCGCTTTCTGCAAGGCCGTCTTCTCAACGGCGGCATCGGTCATGAGAAAGCAGAGCATGGTGGCCATATTCGGGCAGATCATTCCCGCTCCCTTGCAGACGCCTGCAAGAGTGATCGTGGAAGCCCCCGCCCTGATCCG
>JADLDZ010000040.1 GCA_020846375.1 Nitrospirales bacterium
AAAGGGCTATAGGGAAATCCCAAAGCTCATGGTTGCCTTAGGGCAAAAGACAATTGACAGGAAGGAGGTCGCTGCTTAAGATAATGGCTGAGCCGCTCCTTCTTCAACGAAACCACGGGACATCCTCTTGTTCGCTTCATGAAACCGCTAGGAGGGAAATATGTTGACAGTGCTCATTCTGTTGGTGATTGCCTACTGCTTTCACCGTCGCAACAAGCCGCTCGATGTGTCGAGTAGTGCGCCTCCGCTTCAGTCGTATCCCGACTTTGCAAATAGCTGGTACGGCAAACAGCTAAAGAAGGAGGAGGAGGAGATGCTCCAATGGCGTATAGAAAGGGCAAGGCGGAGGTTTCGCATTTTCCTTATCTGTTTGGTTGTCATCGTAGTGTTAGCTTATATTGGTAAGTGGACGGAGGAGGCAAACATGAGGGAATTGCGCAGAGCAACAGGGACACACCAAACACGCTAGTACACTGTCACTCTTGAATGTGCGGTTTCACTTCTTTCCTGGCTAACCCCTCCCAACCTCCCCTTACCCTAAGGGGAGGGGTAGATTCACCGCCTTCCCAAGGGGGAGGAGACTGCATTCCCTCTCTTCATTCCCCCTCTTAGGCCAAGAGGGGGTGAAGGGGTGTTAGCCTTAATGACATCCCTGACCGGGTTTCTGAGTATGCCCCGCGGCTTGCCGCGCGGGAACCGTGCGCAGTCGGGGTCCAGGGAGTCGGAGCCACAGGCGGAGACCCTTGGCCAAGCACGGGGTCTAATGCCCCGTGCGCGGAGTTGGGCTGGAGGGGGACGGTGCCAAAAAAAGAGAGGCGAGCTGACAAGGCAGTACACTATTGAATAAGACAGTTCGGCAGGATGAAAACATCTGTGTTGGCTTTCTTGACACTCCTGTAAGAGATTCTTATGGCAACTCTATTGGCCGGCGAGTCTAATGGAAGACCTGTTCAGTTGAAATCAGTGGAGCGCCTCCGGCCATGCCGAAAGTCCTGTTGTTTGCGCGGCTTCCCAGAGTTGCCGATCGTACGTCGCCAGGGTAATCGGATCCCCGAGCATCTCCTGCCAGAAAAGCGCTGCCGCCAGATGGACTGCATCATACCCGCGCAGCCCATGGTCCCAGGCCTGGGTTGCCGCGCGGGAGATCAGGATCTCGGTCAACTGCAGCCGGATCAGGCTCTCCCATTCCGTCTTGAAAACCTGCAGGGCTGATGCGGCCTCTTCCCGTGAAAGCAGCCGCATACGGACCGCCTTTGCCAAGACCGAGGCGACTTCGGCATGACTTATGACTGCAGTACCGACTACGGAGGCCTGCGCAATCAACGTATGTACCTCCTCAGACCCTGCCTCAGCCACATACCGCTTGACGATGGCGCTCGCGTCCATATAGACGATCACTCGCGATCCTCAATTAGCAGGTCGGATACGGTACGTGCACCCTGCACCCTGGCCACCGGCAGCATGGGTTTCAGTCTCTTCCTGTTCCAGAGTGCCAGGCCTGCCTGAGCCATCGTTTCCATCCGCTCCTCTACCGAAGCAGCAACAGGTATGATGCGGCCGATCGGTGTGCCTCGCTCGGTGATCACGACCGATTCACCCGCCTTTGTCAACCGCAGGTAATAGCTGAGGCGGCTCTTGAACTCCCGGATATTTACCGATGTCTGTCCCATATTCTCCTCCAAAGATCGCCAAACTATTGTAACTACATTATAATACAATGTGGTCTCTAAATAATAAAATACGGAGCACAAAGGAGGAGGCTGCTTGAGAATCACGATCAGGACGAAAAAGCCGGAAGCTATTGCCAGACTGGCCTTATGCATTGCCCCCACCATCCGAGCCTTTCACTCCCTCAGGGCTGTTTTCGGGATGAAATTGCCTGCGGAGCTGATCCTCCGACCCGTGAGAGAGAACAAGGAAGCGCTCAAACGCAGCCTCACCTTCGGCAGAGGCGGGATAGGGGCCGACGGGAAATACTATGTGGCTATCAATACGCGATGCTATTCCACGCTGAGCGAGTCATGCCTTGACACCATTGCCCATGAGGCAGCCCACGTTGCAGAACTGCTGCTCTACAACAGGCTTACTCATGGCAAAAAATTCGATGAAATGTACAAGGTAGCAAAGGGTGCACTGGCTCAGAGGGCTGTCAGGCATGGGCGTGCCGGCTTCCGATCCGACAGGAAAACCGGCGTTTCCCTCTCTTTGCCGGTTTGCTGGTATAATGCGGGGAAAGGCATTCCCGGATGCCTCTTCATTACTGCAACAGGAGCGTGAATTCCACCCTTATGAACGAGCCTCTGCATGCCATCATCGAACGACTCCTCTCTTTCCGCAGGGAGAGGGAGTGGGAGCAGTTCCACCGTCCGAAGGACCTCGCCATTTCCCTGGTCCTCGAAGCCGCCGAACTGCTCGAAGAGTTTCAGTGGAAGTCCGACGAAGAGGTGAGAGCACATCTTGGCGGAGAGGGGGGGGAGAGAGTCGCCGAAGAAATCGCGGATGTCGCTATCTATCTTCTGCTCCTTTCCCATGATCTCGGCATTGACCTGCCGGCGTCCATCGTGAAGAAGATCGAAAAGAACGAGAAGAGGTATCCTGTGGAAAAGGCGAAGGGCTCTTCAAAGAAGTATGATGCGCTATGAAGCGCCTGCACGCTCCCGGGGGATGCTCTGAGCGCCGCTCCGGGGCTTTTTCACGGCTCGGGTGAGTGTGGTATAATTTTGAATGGCCGTTTTGAAAATCAGGAAATATCCCAACGAAGTCCTTAGAAGAAAGGCCCTTCCACTGGAAGCAATCGACGAGAAGGTGCAGCGGCTCATCGACGATATGGTCGAGACCATGTACGACGCCCCCGGAATCGGCCT
>JADLDZ010000041.1 GCA_020846375.1 Nitrospirales bacterium
GAGGTCTTTTGCGAGGGAGCGGAGGGGTCTGTTCCCCTTGTGTACTGCGCTTATTCCGACAGCGAGGATGAGGTGGAGGGGATTGCACGGAACATAAAAGCGCTCTATGTGTCGGGCAAATTCAGGGACCTGGAAGAGAGTGTCGTCGCTTTTCCCGACCTGAGGAAGTATGCGGCCCTGGTGGAGAGGGTTTTCCGGCGCTATGGCATCCCCCATGCGCTCTCCCGCAGAAAAAGCCTTGGCGAAATGAGGCCGTTTCTCGATCTCCTCTGCCTGCTGGATGCGGTGCAGGAAGGGTATCCGCGACTGAAGTTCGCGCAATTCCTCTCGTCCCGCTTCTTTCACCGTCTTCCGGACAGCCTGAAGAAGTGGATGCCCTCCCTCTCCCTCCAGTCCGGTATCATCGCCGGAAAGAACTCGTGGCTCTCCTTTCTCGCCGACGGTTCGGAAACCCTCGACATGCGTCTTATGAAAGAGAGGGAGGCGGTGGAGAGTGCCTTGGAATCGGTCTTCCGGAATATCCTCCCCCTCGAAGAGATGCGGAGCGGAGCTCCCCTTGACCGCCACGCCGAGGCCCTGCAAAAGGTGGTAAACGACCTCGCGTTCCCCGGTCCCCTGAACGACCCCGGAGCCAAAAGGCTTTTCGAAGCTTTGAAAGGGGTCATCGAGCAGCTTTTCTTCCTGGGAGAGGTGCACCCCGCACCGGTTCCCCTTGCCCGGTTCACCGAGGTGCTGCGGCATATCCTGCAGGCAACCTTTCTCGATGAGGAGGGAGAGGGCGTCCGCATCATGGATTTTTTCGAAGTGTGGGGTCTTTCTCCCGTGCACCTCTTTTTCGGAGGCCTGGCAGACGGCGAGATGCCGCGCCGGCAGGAGATGGATTACCTGCTGCCCGATGCGCTCAGAAAGAAAATGGGCCTCCTTCACCACCAGCGGTATATCGAGCTCCAGAAGCATGCCTTCGCCTCGATTGTCGGCTCCTGCAGGAATATCCATCTGTCGTATCCCGCAATGAGCGGAAATGATGTGTTCCTTCCCTCGTCCTTTCTTTTTTCCGGAGAGGAAGCGGAGGAAAGGGTTCCCGGCATTTTCTCACGGGAGGAGTACTTCCTCCGGAAAAGCGGGGAGCCCCTCCTCAGGCATATGGCGGAGATCCGCGTTCCTGCATCCCTGCTTCCCCGTCCGCGCTTCCTGAAAGTGACCGATATCGATTCCTATCGTGCCTGTCCGCGGCGGTTCTTCATCGAGCGGGTGCTGAAGCTCAGGCCCCTGAGGATAAAGGAATATGAGATGGAGGCCGCCACTGTCGGCACGATCCTCCATAAGGTCATGGAGAAACTCCTGAGCGGTCCCCTGCCTGACTGCGAGGAGTTGAAGCGGAAGGCGGAAGAAATCATCGGGGAGGCTGTGAGGGAGAGGAAGCTGGACGACTACTGGAAAAGGGTGCTCAGGGATTCCTTTCTCGGGATGGTACCTGCCATCCATGACAGAGAGGTGGAGCTCAGGGGGGCGGGATATGTCCTCACCAGGGTGGAGGAGGGTGTTTCGGGCGAACCGGTAAAGGGTATCAGGCTGGGGGGTAAGATAGACAGAATTGATATGACGGAAGACGGGATGCAGATCATCGATTACAAGACCGGGACGGCGGGGCTCAACTGCGCTCAGATCGTGAACGGGAACGAGAATCTTCAACTCCTCCTGTATGCGGCGCTGCTGAGAGAGCAGGGGCATACGGTAAACCGTGTGGGCATCTACTCCCTGAAGGATATCGCAGTCAAGTGGTGCCCTCCGAAGAGCAGGGGGACGGGGAAGACAAAGCAGGGAATCGATGAGTACATTACTGCTTCCCTGCATTTCCTGGAGGCGGCAGTGGAGGCGATGAGGGCAGGCGATTTCACGGCAAGGCCCCTGAACGACCAGAGCTGCAGGAACTGCCACGAAAGCGCCTATTGTCCGCGCATTCAACAATGAAACCCGCTCCGGGACCGGGCTGATGCACAGAAAAGAGGAGCCGACAGGCTCAAGGGAGAAAAAGGGGAGGTTATAAGAATGAACACAGGCGAAATGCGCAGGGTCACGCTGAAGCGCTCTCACCGCGTGCTCGCGGGGCATCCGTGGGTCTTTTCCAATGAGATAGCCGAAAGTCTGAGGCGCTACAGCCCCGGGGACCTCGTCGAGGTCTACGACAGGCAGGAGAGCTTCCTGGGGATCGGCTACATCAATCCCTTTTCCCTCATCACGGTTCGCCTGCTCACCAGGCAAAAGGAGACAATCGACAACGGATTCTTCCGCAGAAGGATAGGGGATGCCCTGCACCATCGGGAGCGCTTTCTCGGCAGCATCGATTCATGCAGGCTCGTCTTCAGCGAAGGGGATTTCCTGCCCGGGTTGATCGTGGACAAGTACGGGCCGTGCCTTTCCGTACAGTTCCTCACCCTCGGAATGGAGCGGTTCAAGGATGCGATTCTCGAAATTCTGGATGAAATGCTTGCTCCTTCAGTCATTGTGCTGAAGAACGACAGCCAGAGCAGGTTGTTGGAGCGCCTGCCCCTGATGAAGGAAGTAGTGAAAGGCGCACTGGACGAGCTTCCGGTGATCCGGGAGGGGGATATTCTGCTGGAAGTCGATCCCCTTGCGGGTCAGAAGACCGGCTGCTTTCTCGATCAGAGCGAGAGCAGGCTTGCACTGGGCGGAATCCTGCGGGGAGGGCGTGGACTCGACCTCTTCTGTTATTCCGGGGCGTGGGGCTTACAGGCTGCGCGCAGGGGAGCGGAAGTCGCTTTTGTCGATGTTTCGGAGACCGCCCTGTCGCAGGCGCGGAAAAACGCCCGGCTCAACAGCCTCGAAGACCGCTGCTCTTTCCATAAGGAGGACGTGTTTGTCTTTCTGAAAAGGCAGGCAGATGACGGGGTTCGGTACGATTTCATTGTGCTCGACCCTCCCGCCTTCGTTAAAAAGAAGGGAAAGGTCAAGGAGGCGCTGAGGGGCTATCGGGAGATAAATGCCCGGGCCATGAGGCTGCTGGAGAGGGGAGGCATCCTTGCCACGTCCTCATGCTCCTACCACATCGAAAAGGCGGACTTCCTCGAAATGCTGCACAATGCAGCCCGTGATGCCGGGAAAAATCCACGGCTCCTGGAATACCGCTCACAGGGAAAGGACCATCCCGTGCTTCTTTCCGTTCCTGAGACTGAGTATCTCAAGTGCGTCTTTGTCGAGATAGAGCCCCTATGACCCTCTCCGAACCTCTCAATTTGTCTTTATGCTTTAAAGTAAAATTAAAATCATAAAGAAAATTAAAAATAATTATTGACATCAAGTATCAACTCTGATAAGCTGAATGAAGAGAAGTGCCTCGTTACCTCCCCTGAAGCTGCTGCCTGGTTCCCACAGGCAGCAGCGCTTTATTTCTAAAATATCATTGTTAGAACAAAGGTTTCGTGTAATTTCGACATATAAAAAAGGGGGCAGCGTGATCACCGCCCCCTTTTTTTGCAGCGGACAAGAGAACTTTCAGACGATTTCGACCAACTCGTACCCTCTGCTGCCGAGTTCCAGCCGTTCCGCTTCTTCCACCTGGAGCAGGTAGTTCTTATTGTGAAGGCTCATCAGGATGTCCTGTCCAACGGTTATTTTCAGATCCTCTGCAAGGGAGGCCGGGAGCGGTTTTGCCTTGCGGAGCAGGTCGATGGAGGCCTGTTCGATTGCCACGATATCGTCGGAAACGAGAATCCCCAGATCCTGGATGACAGGGACTTCCGATGCAGGCATAC
>JADLDZ010000042.1 GCA_020846375.1 Nitrospirales bacterium
TCAGCTCGGCAACATCGGAGCTGTCCGGAATGAACATCGCCCGGTGGAGAGGAGAAGTGAGTTTTTTCAATGTGCTCAGATTGCGGAGAGGCGTCTGGAACCAGAGAGTAACATACGGTTTGCCTGTCTGCTCCAGGAGCCATGCCTTGTTTTCCCGCACCGCATGCTTCAGCTCGGTGGAGGTAGTGATATAGAGGTCCGTCTCTGCATTCCGCAATACGTCAAGGGGCTGACTGCCGAAGATCCGCACGGTATGTCCAAGGCTTGTCAGAGCCCTGAGCAGGGGCATGATGAATTTGCGGGTTGTCCGCGTCCAGTGTGCACAAACTATGTTCATTTTCCCCCTGTCCTCACGGAATTCCCCGGTGCGCTACGGAGTGCCCGCTGTCTGCTCCGAGACGAGCTTCGCATAGCAGAAAGCCATCTTCGAGGTGAGCTCCGGATTGTCATTGCCTGCAGCCGCCGCTTTCTCATAGAAGTACAGCGCCTTGTCGAACATTCCGGTACTCACGAAGAAGTCGCCGGCGGCGGCACGCATCGTCTCGTCCAGTGCCGTCGCCGCCTCGAAAAATTCGACGGCTCTCTCCATCTCACCGCACTTTCCCGAAAACAGTGCCAGCTCCCGGTACAGCACCGGATTTTCTCCCAGGCTGTTCAGCGCCTGCTCGAATATCTCAATGCAGGTATCCCATTCCTCGTCCTCTTCATACAGTTTTACCAGGTCGAGGTAGGGGGCAGGGGAGAGAGGATCAAGGGATATCGCCTCCTTCCACTTTGCCCCGGCCAGTTCCCTCTGACCGAGGCGGTAATAGAACTCGCCTTCGTAGACCAATTGCTCGGGAAGGGAGCGATCGCACCTTTCAATCCGGGCATCGGCGATTTTCCGGTCCCAGAACTCCACCTTCTCGCTGCAGGCGGAAATGAGCTTCTTCAGCTTCCTGTGCGTTGCTTTGCCGGCTTCCGCCTGCCGGAGGAAGTGAAGCGCCTCCCGGGGATGGTGGACAGTATAGAGGATCTCTCCGAGGTGGAAAAGGGCCTCTCTGTTCTCCGGGTCCTGTTCGAGCACCTTTCTGAAGAGCTCCTCCGCCTTTTCGAAGAAAAAGAGCTCCTTATACCCTTTTGCGCGTTTCAGGAGCAGCGGAATGCCGGCCTCGGAGGGGATGCCGGAGTGTGCATCGTTCTGCAGAGGGAGTGAAAGCTCTTTCATCTCTTCCAGCTTCTTCACCCGCGCGGACAGGGTGCGCAGTCCCTTTTCAAAGGGCACTCCCACCTTCAGCAGTCCGTTATAGTAGACCAACGCCCTGCCGACCTGTTTTTTAAAGCGCTCGTCGCTGTCCTCTATGGCATCTATCTCCTGGATGTCCTGCTTCGACATGTACAGCTCGAGATCGTAGGCGTACTCGGTGAAGAGGTTGAGGAGATGCTCTTTCCCCTTCATTTTTTCGGTGCTCTTCTGCAGCGTATCCGACAGTTCGATATATTTCCTGGAGCCTGCCTCACCCTTTTCTATTACTTTCTTCGCCCGTTCCACATTCCTGAGAATTTTTCTGGAGTCATTGTTGATCTCCTTCAGGTCTTCCGCCGCCGCATCGAGCTTTCGCAGGAGGCCTGGCACCTCCTTCATTTCATCGGCCTTGTACACTGAAATGGTCCTGCCGTACACGTCCACCGGCTCCCCGGAGCAGTATTTCCTGACGGCATCGCTGAAAGGCATCGCCACGGTGCCTTCTATGCCGAGACCCCCTTCGGTCGCATTGATGCAGAGACGCTTCGAGGCTTTGACCCCCTCGTTGAGGAGTACTCCGAAACTCTGGAACAGGGTGGTCGTCTTGACCTCGTTCCCGAAAATGTCCTTGTCCTCGATAAAGTTCTTGTTCTCTTTCCCCTCCCAGGGAGACCCCTTGCTCAGATTGCCCGCATGCTTCTTTTTCGCATCGTAGTAGCACAAATCCTGGCCGATGAAGATAATCGGGTTCGCCCCGATGAGCATCGCAAGGTTGAAAGCCATATGGGCGACGGACTGGGATCGGTAGTCGATCTGACCCTTGTCTTTGTAGTATTCGGAGAGCCACCGGCATATCGTGTTGTTCGAGCCCATGACGAATTTCCTGCCCGCAAACGTCCTGATGATATCCGGGTAGTTGATGGGATGGCAGACGAGAAAGGAGGCGGAGTCCATGGGGATCCCTTTGAATTTCCTGTAGGTGGTCTCCTGGGGGTCGGCGGTAATCGTGAAATCGGGTACAATTCCGTTGGGAACGAGAAGGCGCAGCACGGTATCGGCTCCTATAATGATCCCCTTCCCCTTCACTTCCTGCAGAAGATGGAAGTTCTTTTCGAGGGAAGGACCCGCTGAGACAATGACGGCGGGAACGTCGCGGAAAAGATTTTTGAGGTTAACGACTCCCGGCATTTGCATGGTAAGATGCATGTCGTCGAGGGTGTTTTCCATCATTTTCAGTCCGAGGCCCACGATGGTGCTCCTGTTTACCTTGATGACTTTCAGTCGATCGGGAATCCGTTCCGCCAGTGTCTTGTAAAAGTCGGGATACAGATTGTAGGAGGGCATGTTCTTGATGAGATTGATTTTTCCGGTCAGCAGGTAGTTCTTGCTGAACCGGGAAACGTATTCGTCAAAGGGCATATGTTCGCCCACAAGGATCTTGATCCGCTTGTCACTGAGGAGCGGTCCGAGATCGTTGTGGAGCATGGCCCTCTGGAAGACGTTCTCATCCCTCTCGCAAATGAGGAGGATGTTCCCCTTGTGCAGACGCTTCACCACTTCCAGCGGAAGGTGGCCCATTTCGAGGCCGAACATGATGATGATGCCGTCCTTGCCGAATTTTTCGGCTGCCGATTTGGAAACGACCTTATCAGCGGCCCTGCAGGCGGCAACGTGGGGATTTTCCCTGAACAGGGGGAGCGTCTTGTCTCCTTTCCGGATAAGGAGATTCCAGTACGCCTTTTCCGTATCTTTTCCTGATGACTCATGCACCGCACGAATCTCGCCGGAGTGGGGGGGGGTCTTTTCGCACAGGGGGACGAGGTCCTGGTTGTGGATCTTGAGGAGTTCCCTATTACGGTTGTATTGGCTTGCCGGGTCGATGAAAGCCTTGTATGCCGTTATCAACTCAGCGCAGGCATCGCCTCCCGAAAGGTCGATACCGGAAGGATCCGCCTTCCGTGCAAGAGCGATGAGGCCCTTGAAGCTATAGTCGATGGCGACAATGTCGAAGCCTGTCCTCTGCAGGAGGAGGCGAAGCGTGTTTGATGAGAAGATGTAAAGGTGCGGTGCCGCAAGGGTCTGGGGATGAAGGGGGCGCAGTGGTCTGAACAGGGTCGGAACGCCTATCACCAGATACCCATTGGGGGAAAGGTTCGCTCGCATCGCCGAGAGCATCGCCTCCGGATCAGGGACATGTTCGAGCACCTGGAGACAGGCGACAACGTCGAACTCCTCCCCGGGATAGGAATCCTTTGAGTAGAAACCGGCCTTGACGGGAAGTCCGAAGTGTGTGCCCCCGTAGCGGGCGAACGTCTCGGAGGGCTCGATGCCGCGGGCGTCCCACCCGTTGTCTTTGAAGGTCTTCAGCAGTGTCCCCGCGCTGCATCCGACATCGAGTATTCTTTTCGATCCGGTATTTTCACCGATCTTCCTGACAATCCACTTGTACCTTTCCCTCATGAACTCCAGGTTATTCCTGACGAATTTCTCATCGGGTGAAGCCGGGCGGTACTTATCGGAATACATCTCATCGAGCTCGGCGTCATCGAGCATGGGGTTGGTGAAGACGAAGCCGCATTGTGTGCATACCACATACGTTACGGAGTATTCTGTCCTATTGGCGAGCCTCCGAAGGTAAGGGTCGTTGCCGAACGTCCCGAGATGCTCGTGCTCCCCTGCGCCGCAAATAAGACAGGCAACCTCTTTCATCGTCTGACTCCTTTTGTCCGGGCTCCCGAGCGCGGCACTGTCGTTCCGATACGGGACGGGTTCCGGGTAGTATGTTTACTCAATCGGAAAATCAACAAAAATCCTGAAGGACATTATTAAGTTTTCCTCCTGCTCATCAGGAAGGAGAAGTATTCCAGGTCGTCTTCCGCATCGATGTTGAGGGAGCGCGACCTGTCGATCACCACTCCCCGGACATCCCGTCCCAGGCAGAAGTCTTTTCCGCTCCACTTTTCGAGCAACTCTCTTTTCCGGACATACAATGCCCCGGTAAAGCCGTATGCCGGAGGCCGGTCCTGTCTCTGGAGATATTTCTCCGTGGTATATTCCGTGAGGGGAAACAGCGTATCCCGCCCGATGGCGTATGCCCGGAAAGGGTGATGTTTCTCTATCCTTTCCACGCTCACCACCGCATCGCAGCCGCTCTCCCGGAAAAGCACGACCGCCCTGTCGATATCGTCGGGGGAGGTGAGAGGAGACGTGGGCTGCAGGGAGACCACCGCATCAGCCCGCCACCCTGATGCGTCCATTGCCTGCAATGCATGCTGCGCCACCGGTATCAGGGAGATGTGGTCCAAGGCGAGCTCGGGAGGTCTCATAAACGGGGTTTCCGCACCCCATTTCCTGGCCGCCTCCGCAATCGCCTCACTCTCGGTGGACACGATCACCCGGCCCAGTGTCTCCGCCTGTTTCGCGGCTTCGATAATGTAACTGATGAGCGGACGCCCCGCCACTTCACGGAGGTTCTTGTTCTTCACTCCCTTGGAGCCGGCCCGGGCCGGTATGACGCACAGAATATTCATTGTTTTCCTCTATGCAAGATCTTCCCAGGAGAGCAGAGCGCCCTGTGGAATATCCCTCTTCGCTGTTTTCCCGATGACCCGCTCCACCTTTTCCACTGCAACACCGGTGCCTGGCCGCAGAAAGGTAAGCACGTCCCTGCTCAGGGGAGTTCCTGCAGGGATGGTCACCAGTGCGGCGATGCTCCTCCTCATGGAGAACACGTTTCCTTCCTCCGCCGCGCCGAGGGCCAATGCCCCGCTCCCGAGCATCCGCTCCACTTCGCGCACCTGTGCGACAAGAGCTCTCAGATCGGCAGGGTCTGCGGAAAGCTGGTGGTCCCGGAAGGTTGTCCTGGTCTTGTCGAGCGTGAAGTGCTTCTCGATCACGCGTGCTCCCATGGCGGCGGAGGCGACGCACGCGAGGATGCCGAGGGTGTGGTCGGAGTACCCCGCCGGTTTGTCAAATCTCTTCGCAAGAGCCCTTATTGCGAGGAGGTTCGCCTCCCCCGGTGCAGTAGGGTAGGAGGAGACGCAGTGGAGCAGCACGACCTCGCGGTTTCCCTCCCCCTCGATGATGCGGAGTGCGCTCTCTATTTCCGCTTCGTCCGCCATGCCCGTGGAGAGCAGGACCGGTTTCCCCTTCGCCGCTATATGTCTCAGCAGGGGATGACAGGTGAGGTCTCCCGAGGCGATCTTGAAGGCGGGGACGAGTGGGTCGAGGAGGTCGGCGCTCTGTATGTCGAAAGGCGTGGAGAGGAAGATGATGTCCTCCTGCGCCGCTATCGCGGCAAGGCGGATGAACTCGTCATCGGTGAGCTCCAGCCTCCGGAAGTGCTGGAAACGCTGGGTTTCGGTCCATGTGACGATCTTGTCGGCGCGGTAGGTCTGAAATTTTACCGCATCCGCACCCGCTTCTTTTGCCGCCTTGATGAGCTGCACCGCAGCGTCGAAATTCCCCTCGTGGTTTGCACCGATTTCCGCGATGATGAAAATGCCGGTGTCCAGGTCCCTGTTCCCGATCCTCATGCGCATACCCTCGCAGGACACTCAGGAGTGATCCTCTCTCTCTCCAGGAGTTTTTCCGCAAGCCAGAAGTCGAAGTCCCTGTCCACATGGATCGCAAACTCCTCTTCCATCTCGATATGTCCGATGGATTCCCCGAGGAAATTCATGGAGGATACCTTGTCGCGGAGCGACACATAGAGGGCGCCGTTCTCCGCATAGAGGGACTCTTTTTCGAGGCGGAGCTGCCGCTGCTTGAAAAGCGGTTCCAGGCCGTTGTACCGGTGCTGGTAGTGGAACATCCTGTCCTCGCAAACGGAGATGACGCTGTCGGTCTTGAAGATGAGCAGCGTATCCACCGCCTCGTCGATATGCGCCGCTTTCTTCAGCGGCGAATTGATATGCGGCATTAACACGATATCCGGGGCGTACCCCTCCTGCTGCACCAGCGTGTCCAGGGCAAAGAGAATCGAGGGCTCGACAGGGGTATTCGGGGCTGCAAGGCGTTGCGGCCTCAGGACCACCTCGACGCCGCACGAAGCGCAGTAGCGGGCGATGGCGTCGTCTTCGGTCACCACCGCCATCCTCGCCACGGTTTCCGATTTTTTCACCTCCTCGATGGTGTAGCTGATCATGGGCCTGCCGCTCAGCTCCCGCATCGGAAGGCAGTTGCCCCGTGCCGGAATGAGGGCGAGGACCCGTGGCATGTCATACTTGAAGCGCTCCCTCACGAAATCCCTCTTGATCTTCCGGCGGGTGGAGAGGATTTTCCCCATGTTGTTGGTCAGGTTGCTTCCGTGCCTGCGATAGTAGAAAAGGGGAAGATTCACGTTGTATACCTTGAACTTATGGATGAAGCGTATCCAGAGGTCATAGCCGTCCTGGCAGCGGATCGTTTCGTTGTACCCGTTCAGCTCCTTCAGTGCCGCCACCCGGATCATCGTTCCCGCGCCGTGGGCCGGCA
>JADLDZ010000043.1 GCA_020846375.1 Nitrospirales bacterium
GCAGCATCGGAATGACCCTGTCGGAGAAATAGACGCTGGTGGCCCTCCTCCGCGCTTCGAGGTCGAGGGGCGAGTCCCACCGCACATAGTAGCCGACATCGGCGATATGCACCCACAGCCGGTATCCACCTGCAGTCTTCTCGATGGAGACGGCATCGTCGAAATCCTTCGCCCTCTCCCCGTCGATGGTGACGGTGGGAAGGTCCCGGAGGTCCTTCCTCCTCGCCTTCCGGTGCTCCGCCCCCTGTGCCCTCGCGGACAGGTCCTTCGCCTCTTCGGCAATCTCAGGGGGAAAGCGCCGAGGGAGATTGAATTCGTCGATGACCAGCTCCACCTCATCCGCGGGGCTCTCCGGTTTTTTCAGGACTTTGACGACCCGGGCGGAAGGGGGCCGGGTATCGGTGGGATAGCTGATGATCTCCACGATCACCGTATCCCCGTTCTTCGCCTTTCCCGTATCACGGGGTGCGATATACAGGTCGAAGGGAACGCTCTTTCTCTTGGGCTTCACATAGGACGCCCCCCTCCCCGCCTCGAAGGTTCCCATGACGCGCGTTTGCGTCCTTTCCAGTATCCTGATAATACGGCCGTCCCTGCGCTGCCTGTTCTCGATCCTCGCCACGACCCGGTCGTTGTTCATGGCGCCAAGGGTCGCCTTGGCGGGGATGAAGATATCCCGCTCCCCCGTTTTCTCGAGGATCACAAACCCGTAGCCGTCCCGGTGAGCCTCGAAGTAGCCCGTTTCGAGGCTCATCTCCTCGGCAGGACCGTAGAGTCCCTTGCGCGTCCGGACGATCTCCCCCTCACCCACCATCTCCCGCAGGAAACGTTTCAGCTTGCGCCGGTCGGGGGGGGAAAGATTCAGCAGGAACACGATATCGTTGAACTTGACCGGCCGGGTGATCTTCTCTTTGAAAAAGGCGCTTATTGATTCCTTTGTCATCATCGGTTTGCTCTCTCTCCCGGAAGACACATGGGTGATTACCTGTTACCGGTAAGGCTGTCAGCAATAAATACGCCCCGGAGCTCATTTCAAGGTCCCCTCTCCCGGCCTCTGGCCCCCTCTCCATCAAGGGGAGAGGGAAAGGGTGAGGGTGACAGAGGATTCTGAGACAGCTTCTACGGTCGGAGGGACTCAGGGGTCGCCGGCTGAGACAAAGGGGTCTCGGGCGCGCTCTTCCGTGCGGGAGAAACCGGCAAGGAAACGGCCCCCGGAAAATTCATCCGTACGACTTCGCCTTTCCCGCCCAGGTTCTCATATGGCCTGCCGTCGAATTGCATCCGAACCCCCGCGGCGTTTCCTATCAGCACGGAAGCATTCTCATTCACTCTGTACGTGACCTTTTCACCGGAATTGAGGATGATTTCTCTTTTCCCGGAGCCGTCAATGGTAATCTGGAGCCAGGTCCTCTCCCTCGCTGCTATATTGAGAGAGTGCGCCTCAGCAGGACGCGGCGCTTCAGCGGCCGGGATCTCCGGCAGGGCGGAGGGTGCAGCGGGGGGTTCCTGCAGGGCTTTATCCCCGGCATCTCCCGGCGGAACAGTAGGAGGCGGCACGGGTTCCACCTGCGGGAGAGGAGGCAGCGGGGCTTCCTTTGTCCCTGACCCGAAAAAATAGAAACCGGCAAGGCCGGCGATGAGCAGGATCAGGACAGTCCGGATTATTTTTCGCGAGGCTGAAGATGCAGAGCGCGTTCCCCCCCCCTGTCCGGTTCCAGGCGGGAGAGAGGGTGCGGAGAATGCTTCCGGTTTCTCCTCTTCCGAGGGGGCTTCGGCCCTCTTTTTTTCAGCCCCCTTTACTCCCTTCCGGTCCTCAAGGTATCTCTCGTAGGGCTCGAAGGCCTGTTCCATGGGAATCGCAAGGAATTCGGCATATTCCCTGATATACCCCTTCGTATACACTTCCACGGGGAGCTTTTCGAAATCGCCCTCTTCAATGGCCCGCAGGTAACTTTTCTTGATACGGGTGACACCGGCAATCTCATCGATGTCTTTGCCCAGTTCTTCCCTGCGCTTTTTCAGTATGTTACTCATACTATAAAATGTAGCACACCTCCCCTCAGAAATAAAAGAGTCGTAAGGGGAGAGCCGGTGCCCGCGGGACGCCCGCTCGATTAGGGTGTGTCTGAACACCACAGGTAAACCGAATATGATATGATAGTTTACGATGAGAAGAGTCGTTATTACCGGGATCGGCGCGGTTACACCGCTTGCCGCGACCTTTCATGAGTCCTGGGACTGCTGCAAGGCTGGCGTTACGGGGGTCGGTGCGATTACCCGCTTCGATGCTTCGGGCCTCCCCTGGAAAACGGCCGGAGAAATAAAGGGCTCCTCTCCCTGTACGTACCTCTCCCCCAAAGAGGCCCTCCGGCACGACCCTTTTGTCCGGTACGCGGTTGCGGCCTCGCTGATGGCGGTGGAAGACGCAGATCTCTGGAGCCGTGATCGGGCAGACGGGAAACCCGCACTGCCAGGAGGTCTTCCTGACAGGGCCGGGGTCCTTATCGGTTCGAGCCGCGGAGGCATCAGTACGATGGAACGAGAGATGGAAAAAACCAGGAGATTCCCTTCTCCCCCCGCCCTTTCCCCCTATCTCATGCCGGCAAGCACCATCAGCATGGCGGCCTCGAC
>JADLDZ010000044.1 GCA_020846375.1 Nitrospirales bacterium
GCATGACGGAAGAGTTCCAGAGAAAGCACCTTTTCAAGCCTTTCTTTACGACGAAGGAGAAGGGCCTGGGAATCGGCCTCTATCAATGCAGGCAGATCGTGGAGGCGCACGGGGGGAGTATCGAAGTGTCCAGTGCACCCGGAAAGGGCTCGGTGTTCACGGTGGCTCTCCCTTCCTTCCGCGGAGCGGGGTGCACTGTTCCCGAGGGGTAATCCCCCGGGCCTTGCAAAGACATAGTGCGGGTTGTGCACCCTGCGGCGCGGCGCTATAATTTGATTGTATCAGTGTGCAGACACACCCTGACTTTTGGAACCTTCAACGTGGCCGGCTCCTGATTCTCCGAGAGGGTATGGAAAAAATACTTGTCATCGACGATAACGAGGAAATACGCAAGCAGCTGAAGTGGGGCCTTGGAAAGGAGTATTCCGTGCTCCTCGCCGGCAACGGCAGGGAGGCTCTCGATCTTTTCAAGCGCTACCACCCCCGGGTCGTGGCTCTCGACCTGGGCCTGCCTCCCATCGATAACGGGACCGGGGAGGGCTTCCGGTGCCTGGATGAGATGCTGAAGGACGCCCCCGCCACGAAGGTCATCGTCATCACCGGGAACGACCAGAGGGAGAATGCGATGAAGGCGATCCAGATGGGCGCCTACGACTTCTACCATAAGCCCATCGCCCTCAAGGAGCTGCTCGTCATCATCGCCCGGGCCTTCTATCTGTACAACATCGAGGCGGAGAACCGGAGACTGCATATCTCCCTCGACGAAAAGGCCACGGAACTGGGCGGCATGGTGGGGCAGTGTCCCGAGATGCTGAAGATCTTTTCCACCATCAGGAAGATCGCATCCTCCGACATCTCCGTCCTGGTGATCGGGGAGAGCGGTACGGGCAAGGAACTGGTGGCGCGGGCGGTCCATTCCATCAGCCTGAGAAAGGACAGCCCCTTCGTGCCCATCAACTGCGGCGCCATCCCCGAGAACCTCCTCGAGTCGGAGCTCTTCGGGCATGAAAAAGGCGCCTTTACCGGTGCGCACCTCCAGGTGCAGGGGAAGGTGGAGTACGCACACAAGGGGACCATCTTCCTCGACGAGATCGGGGAACTGCCGGCAAACCTGCAGGTGAAGCTGCTCCGCTTCCTGCAGGAGAAGACCATCCAGCGCGTGGGCGGCAGGGAGGACGTGCCGGTGGATGCCCGGATCATCGCCGCCACCAATGTAGACATCCAGAAGGCTATCCAGGAGGGAAGATTCCGGGAGGACCTCTTTTACCGGATCGGGGTGCTGATCGTCCATCTCCCCCCGCTCCGGAAGCGGGGCGACGACATCCTCTTCCTGTCGAACCTCTTCCTGAGGCGCTTCAGCGATGAGTTCCGGAAGAGGATACGGGGGTTCAGCCCCTCTTCCATCAGGCTGCTGGAGTCCTACGAATGGCCCGGGAATGTACGGGAGCTGGAAAACAGGATACAGCGGGCCGTCATCATGTCGGAGTACTCGGTCATCGAGCCCCATGACCTCGGCTTTACCGAGAAGTCCTCCTCGCCGAAGATGGCGTATCCCGAGCTCACCAATCTGCGCGAGGCGCGGGACAGGGTGGAACGGGACATGGCCATCGCCGCCATCGAGAAGCATGAGGGCAATATCGCGCGGGCGGCGGAGGATCTGGGGATCAGCAGGCCCACCCTCTACGACATCATGAAGAAGCATGGTTTGTGCAGTTCCGCCGAGATGCAGTAGAAGACAGGGAGCGTAAAGGGAAAGAGAAAACGGAAGAAAAGATAATCCCTTAAAAAACTTCCCGGTGGAAGCGATACCCCTGGAAGGAGAGGATAACCCCATCGGGGGTGATGCGCTCTACGGTGACTCCCCCGGCCGCCTCCTGCCCCTCCCGCACGGTGCGTCCGTTGATGCTTACGATTCGGGAAGAGGGGGAAGAAGAGTAGAAATGGCCTGCAATCTGCAGCACGGGCAGACTCTGCTGTACGGAGGGGGGGAGTTCCCCGAATGCCAGGACTTTCTTTTCCGCTGCAGGCGGCGGGCTGCCTGCTCCCTCCTGTGCCGTCTCCCTCTCTCTTTGCCACTCATGCGACACAGCACCGCTGTCTCTCACCATCGGGGCCGCCGGTGCCGGCGGCAGGGGAACGGGCTGCCGCACCGGCTCCTGCCGCGCCTGCTGCGGAAGGGCCGTGGGCGCGCTCCGTGGGGGCGCCGGCTGGTGCCAGGGATACAACCACCACAGGAGAAAGCCTGCATTCAGGAGCAGTGCAGCCAGAAGGAGATACATCCTCCAGGGGCGGCCTTTTGTCCTCATTTCCGCTGCAGGCGGCACGGTGAGGAGCGTGGGGGCGGTCTCCTGCTGTCGTTTCTGCTCCGCTTTTTTCAAAGCCTCGAGGATATAGGACATCCCTACGCGTCTCCCTTTCTGAGGAGGGGCGGCCCGGCCCCTCCCTCCGCGGTCGTGGAGAGATGGATTAATGTTTCCGCCCCCGCCACTCCATCCGGAAGCAGGCCCTTTGCACGCTGGAACTCCCTTACCTGCCTGACGAGAGCGTCGTCGAAGGTTGCCGGCTCCGCCCGCTTTTCCCTCACTCCCCGGGCCAGGGCAAGCTGCTCGGCCAGCCACCGGACGGCGGGGCCGCGGCTGCCGGGCCGGATCTCTACCCGGTAGTCGGGAGGGGCTTTCCAGAGCAGGGTGAAGCTGCCTGTCCACTGAAGCGCCATTTCCCCTACCTCCACCCGCCGGGGCTCCCCGCCCACGACGAGAGTCGCCTGCCTGCCCTGAAGTTCCGTCAGTGCCGCGTAGAATTCCCTCCCTTCGCTGTCGAGGAACCGAAGTACCGCAGGCCTGTTCAGGAGGAGCAGGCTCCGGATGTTGCCCTGCCGGCTGAAGCAGCGCATGCCCTGTTCCTGTGCCTGCGTGCAGGCGCCCTCCCTCTCCCGGGGAGCGTAGGCGAGATCCCACTGCCGGAACAGCTCCCGGAAAGCCAGTTCCTTGCTGCGGCTGCGTGGTTGACCGGCAGGCCACTGCAGCGTGGCCGCGGAAAGGCGCTCTGTCGCTGCTACGGGAAGGGGATGCCGGGAAGGATGCCGTGAGGAGGCGAAGAGCAGGGCGCCGCCGCAAAGGAGGAGGAGCAGGAGGGCTGCTGCCGCCCACCGGTACGCCTTCCACGGGAACCCCTTTCTTCGGGCACTCCCTAAAACTTCCCGTGCGGCTTGTTCAAGGACAGGGAGAGAGACCCGGTCCTGTCCCTGCACGTAGATGCCGAGGAGCGCCCGGTCGCAGAGCAGGTTGATGAGGCGCGGTATGCCCTTGCTCAAACGGAACAGCCGCTGCGTGATGGGAGGAGGGAAAGCCTGACGGTCCATCCCTGCCACGGACAGGCGGTGGGACACATAGGCGGACACCTCGTCCCGCGACAGAGGGCCGAGGTGATATCGTGCCGAAATGCGCTGGGCCAGCTGCCGCAGCTCGGGAAGCAGCACCTTTTCCTGGAGCTCCGGCTGGCCCACCAGGATGATCTGGAGCAGCTTGCACCGGTTTGTCTCGAGATTGGTCAGCAGCCGCAGCTGCTCCAGGACATCCGCACTGAGGTTTTGCGCCTCCTCGATAAGGAGGACCGTTTTGCGGCCCCGGGCATGGGCGTCGAGGAGATATGCATTGAGGGCGTCGACAAGGACCTTGACGCTTGCGGAGCCGTGGGGACAGGAGATCTCCAGCTCATCACAGACGGAGGCGAGGAGCTCGCCGGCGCTCATCTTCGGGTTGAGGATGAAAGCGATGTCGGTGTCCTCCGGCACCTGCTCCAGCAGGCAGCGGCAGACGGTGGTCTTGCCGGTACCCACTTCCCCGGTGAGCAGGGCGAACCCCCCGTCATTCCGTATCCCGTAAAGGAGATGCGCCAGGGCCTCCTGATGCCCTTTGCTCATGAAGAGATAGCGGGGATCGGGGGCGATGGAAAAGGGGGCCTCTTTCAAACCGAAATATTCTCTGTACATGGACTTCGTGTACCGTCCGCATGCACTGCTTGTATGCAGCAACCGCTCTGGCGGAAGGTCGGTTCTTCTTTTTCCGTTTCGGGAAAAGCCATAAAAGAGTAATACAAAAGGGGAGAAAAATACAAATTCTGAACAGGTCTCTGCTGGCATGGGGCGAGGGGATACCCTCTTTCTTTGCGAGCGAATTCCTCCGTGGTCTCAGGGGATCATCGCATTCCCCTTCTGTGGGGCAGGTGTTCACTTCCAGGTGTCCCCTCCCTTGAGGGGAGGGGAGAAAGGGGAGGGTGTCCTGCCCCCTCTGCCCCCGGTATGCAAGCGCATCACCCGATCAGGAAGGGGCTCTCCGGGTTATGGCGAAGGGCCTTCCTCCGCGCCTCTTCCCTGTTCGCCGTTGCATAACAGTACACGCATCCATGGAGGCAGGTCGAGTATTCGCCGATATCCCTGCTCTGCACGCACCCGCACTCTTTCCTCTGCCCCTTGTCTTTTGCGGGGCTTGCGGTGACGCCGAAGAGCTCTTGTATCAGGGCGTCATCGACGCACTTTCCGGGCCGGATGCCGAGGGGGGAGAGGTCCCGGGCGTCTGCGCAGCTGCTGATCTCCATCGGGCAGGTACGGGCTATTCCGGCGAGGGAGGAGGCGATGCGGCGTATCCGGGGCTCATCCCGGGAAATATCGAAGCAGGTGATGGGCGCGAGGGCCTCCAGGTTGGCCGACACTTTTTTGTAGAACTCGCAGAAACTGATGACGACTCTCTTTGTGGCTCCCTTCAACTGCCGTGCGATCATCCCGAATGTGTCCGCGATGTATTCCTCGGACGTGACGGTGGAGAGGAGAATGGGGTCGAAGCGCCATATGACCCTGCCGGGGCCAATCTTTTCGCTGAGCCCGGTGAAGGTCTCGATTGCCTGGAGGAGAGGGGGGGCCGAAGGCTCGAGGCTCCGCGGATAGCCGGTGATGGTGTAGAGGAAATAATAGGCGAAACCCCGCGCGTCGAGCTCTGCGAGGCAGGGCAGCAGGGGTTTCGGGTTTCTTGTCCAGAAGACGATGGCATCAACGGCGGACGGCGAGAGATCCACACGGGACTCCTTCCCGCTGAAAGGGTTGCGCACAAGGGCATACCCCTCACGAATCCGGTTCATGAACCACTCTGTATAAAAAGCGGGGAGGTCGGTCCTTCTGCTGGCGGAGATGATCATAGCGGGTCAGACCTGCAAAAGGAGCGTTGCTGTTGTACTCATCCGCTGCTTTTGGCGCTTCCCAGGAGCTCCTGCGCATGTTTCAGCGAGCCGTCGGTGATCCTCCCGCTGAGCATCCGCGCCAGCTCTTCCTGCTGCGGTCCGCCGGAGAGGTGTCTGACGACAACCGTGGTGTGGTCCTGCTCCATGATTTTTTCCACCAGCAGATGGTGGTCGGCAAGTGCCGCGATCTGCGGCAGATGGGTGATGCAGAGCACCTGGTAGCTTCCCGAGATCGCTTTCAGGCGGTTCCCCACC
>JADLDZ010000045.1 GCA_020846375.1 Nitrospirales bacterium
GAGGTCCTCGATGAATGGAGCAATTGGGGCGAAAAAGAGCCCCCTGATGAGGTCCCGCCCGACATCAGACCCCCGGTGTGCATGCAGCGTGGCGTTATCGCGATGAAAGTCGAGGAATGCTACAGCTTCAAGCCCGACGAATCAGGAAAAAGAATACTCTAGGAAGGAGGATGCGATGGCGCACTTGACAATCCGCATGGTGAATTGGCTCGAAGCTCTCGGGGCTCACATAGGGACCGCGACAAAAAGCGGTTTCCCTACGACAATTGTCGTGGAAAAGGCGAAGGTGGAGGGAAGCAGCACCGTGATTTTTCCCCTGACCGCCGCTCAACTGAGCCATATAAAAAGTAACATTACGGAAAACCCTTTTGTTGCGGTCGGGCCGGGAGGACTAGGCTGTGTTCGGGCGCCCTACCAGTTAAAAGGGAATGCCCGGATAGAGGGAGAACAGCTCAGGGTCGAGGTAAGCGAGGTTTACTGCACAAAGCCGGGGCCTGAGGCGGGCAGAAGGCTGGATGTGCTTTCCCCGAAAGAGATCGAAGAGTTCGATCAGAGCCGCTGGAAGGACCTGACGCCGCCGGGGGCATAAGAGTTCTTGGAGAGTAGTCCTGCGGAGGAGAGGGGAACTGCACGGCATCTCATGCTTCGCGGCGAATACCGTTTTCATGCATCAGCCCCCCGAGGAGAGTGGATTTCCTTTCTCGCTGTTCCCCTCTCCGCAGGGGGGCGAAACATTCCGTACTCAGTACAACTGTTCGCACAGGGGAGGATCCATGAGTATAGAAACAAAAGAGAGAGGGGAATCATTCCTTGTACAAAAAGCCCTGCCATGGGTTATTCCAGCCCAGTGTGAAGGCTGCGCCGAGTGCATCAATGCGTGTCCTGTCCATGGGCTTGATATGTGGGAAACGGAGAACGAAGGGATCTTCATTCCGTGGCTGTCAAATCCCGATGCCTGTATCGGCTGCGGCAAATGCGAGCGCGCCTGCACGTGGGGCGCCATCAGCCTCACTTCCTATGTGGAGGACGCGCGGGTGAGGCTCCTCACGAAGAGGCCGCATGGGCTGCTCATATCCGATGAGAGGAAAAAATTCAATCTCAGGGATGCTGCATCCTGGAAAATCGCCATCATGCTCTGTATGGACTGCAGATTGAACATCGAGGATATTCTTCAGCAGAACAGGGATAATGCATATATACTGCGGAATGCAGGGCTTCTTATCGATGCTTCCGAGCTGCGTTCCCTCGCGTTCTCCTCAGAGCTTTTCAAAGTGAAAGAGATACTGCTTGTGGGCCACCGGGACTGCAGAATCCGGGAGGCAAACGTACAGGCGATGGCGGACGAACTGGGAAAAAAGCTATGTCATACTGACGGCAGCACCGACCGGAAGAGTATCAAGGCACTCCTCAAAAATTTCAGGGACCCCGAAGCCAATGTACGAAAACAGGCGGAGGTGATCCGGCGATCGGGCCTTTTTACCGAGGACCTGCAGATCTCCGGGGTCATGTATGAAGAGTTTACCGGGAACCTGTTCAAGCTCTTCTGAAACGCTTGATCGAAAGAGAAGAGCGGATCCCTCGTGCCTATCCGGGCGAGAAGTCACCTATTTCAAGAGGAGGACCCATGAAAACAGCCGTAGAGGATCTGGAAACAGTGGAAGCGGTAGTGACTATCCTCGTAGATAACACCATAATGGAGCTCATCCCGGGGAGTAAAATGATCAGCCGCCTCTCCAGGCCGAGCTCAAGCTTCATCGCCGAGCATGGCTTTTCGGCTTTGATCGAGACAGAAGGCAGGAGAATCCTTGTCGATACGGGAGCGACGGGAATTGCCCTGGATCATAACCTCCGCCTGGTAGGCCTGACTGTCAACGATATTGACGTCGTCTTCTTCTCCCATGGACACAATGACCATACGGGAGGGCTCCATAAAGTGCAAGGAAAAATTATAGCGCACCCGGATTCGTTCTTCCAGCGCTACCTCGTGCCCAGGGAGGGGGTAAGCTATGAACTGACAAGCCCTGACCTCGATCCCGAAAAACACGCGGTGGAGTTTCACAAGGGGCCGGTCAAATTGGCGGCGGGTGTCGTCACAACGGGGGAGATTCCGCGGATACACGAATGGGAGGAATTGAACATCTTCAGAATAAAAAAAGAGGGTGAAATGCTCTCCGACAGAGTCTTCGACGACCAGGGGGTAGCCATCAATACGCGAAAAGGTCTCGTCATTATTGCGGGATGCAGCCATGCCGGGATCATCAATACTATTGAACAGGCAATAAAGGTGACCGGTGTTGATGACATCCACTGCGTTATCGGTGGGTTTCATCTGATAGGTCCGGGAGAGAGCAAGATCGAACGGACAATAGAAGAATTGAAGCGGCTCAGAGTGCAGAAGATCGTCCCTATTCACTGCACCGGTTTTGAAGCGATCAAGAGAATATCGATGGCAATGCCGGATGAATTCGAATACGGTACTGCAGGGTGCAGGATGGTTTTCTGAACCGGAAACGGAAGAGATGCCGGACTCCCGGAGTACCCGAGTCCGGCATCTCTTTTCCGTTGGAAAGGATCTTCCTTATTCCCAGCTATTCACGTCTTTATCTTCGCCCTCCCCCGCCGGACTGCCGTCTCTTCCAAAGGAATACAGATCGTACTCACCATGCGTGCCGGGGCTTTGGTAGACGTAAGGCTTCCCCCACGGGTCAACGGGAATCGCGTTCTTCTTCAGGTAGGGACCCTCCCATTTCTCCTCACCGGGATTTGTCACCAGGGCGGCAAGCCCCTGCTCCGAGGCAGGGTATGTCCCGGTGTCCAGGCGGTACTGATCGAGGGCCTGGCCAAACAATTCTATCTGTGCCTTTGCCGCAGAGGTCTTGCCCTTTCCCAGCTTGGGAAAGAGACGGGGGGCCACCAGGGCGGCGAGGAGCCCGATAATGACCATTACCACAAGCAACTCCACAAGGGTGAACCCCTTTCCATTCGCAAGCATTTTCCTTTTCGACTCCATGAATCTCCTCCTCTTTGTACGAACCTACAGTTCTAAACGTAACAGATTCGCGTGAAGAATTCAACAAAGAGCGTCCGGCTTTTTCATCATCAATTACATGTTGCTTTTTATTTTTTTTTTGTTATTATTAGAACTAAGGCGAAATGTTTGTACCTTTTGAGGAGGCTCCTTGCGCAGA
The DNA here is from genome assembly GCA_020846375.1 of Nitrospirales bacterium. Taxonomy (GTDB): domain Bacteria; phylum Nitrospirota; class Thermodesulfovibrionia; order Thermodesulfovibrionales; family Dissulfurispiraceae; genus Nitrobium. The sequence continues at coordinate 3,189 of JADLDZ010000045.1, forward strand.
ACCATCGGAATTCCGGCCCTGTTCGTCACCGTCGCCTTTCTGTCGCTTGCCCTCGCCCCTCCCCTTTTCGTGCCTGCGCTTGCACAAATCGAAGCTCCTCCGCCGCAACCGGGGTCTCAGCCCGCACCGGCCCCTGCTCCCTTGCCGGAAGTACCCCAGGCACCGCCGCCGGCCGTGCCCCCTTCGCCCCAGGGAGAACCCCCTCCGCAAAAGCCTCCTCCCTCGTCACTGGAAGCACCCCAGGCACCTCCCTCCGTGCAGCAGCCTTCTTCGAGGCCTCAGGCGGTACAGCCGCAGCCCGGGACATCTCCTCCGGGCCAGGCCAGGCACTCCCTGGTGAACGGGAAGAAGGAAGAGGTCACCTTCTTTTTCGACGATGCCGACATCTTCGAGGTTGCACAGACCGTCTTTGGCGAGGTGCTCAAAGTCAATTATATAATCGACCCCAAGGTCAAAGGGAGGGTCAACTTCAGGACAACCTCCCCCATCCACCGCGACCGGATCCTCTCCGTGATGGAGATCATCTTCAGACTGAACGGGATCGCTATCGTCGAAGAGGGGGGGATCTACCGCATCATTCCCATCGGAGATGTCGTAAAAGAGCCGGCCCCCATTCTCTTCGGAAACACCCCGGAATCGGTGGAATTGAAGGGGACCGCCATTGTCCAGGTCGTACCCCTTCAGTATATGAGCTCCACCGAAATGGTCAAGGTACTGGCGCCCCTTCTGACGCAGGGAGGGTCCCTTCTCGACGTCCCGAAGAAGAATTTCATCATCATCGCGGATACGGACGCGAATGTGAAGAGGCTCCTCCAGCTTGTCGGCATGTTCGACGAGAACACGTATCAGGATATCGGCCAGCCGAAGATCTATGTCTACCCCCTGCAATACAGCAAGGCCGACCATGTATCAAAAATACTCCAGCAGGTCTTTCTCGGCACGTCCGCCGGAGCAGCGCAGACCCGGAGGACGGCGACCACTACCGTGGCGGCAACAACCACCACGACGAGGACGCCGCAGCCCGCTCCTGTCCAGCCGGTACTGCCTCTGCCTGCAACGACCGAAGAGCCGATCGTGGCCACCGGTACCAAGATATTTCCCGACGAGGTCACGAATTCCATCGTGATTTATGCGTCTCCGGTGGATTACCTTCTCATTCAGGGGACGATCCGGCAGATCGATATCATCCCCCGCCAGGTCATGATAGAAGCACTCGTCGCCTCGGTCACTCTCACGGACAACCTGCGGTTTGGAATCCAGTGGTCCCTCGATACCGATATCAACATCACCAATATCAAGCCCTTCAAGAACGATATCAAGATCGGGGGCACCCTGGAGTTTCAGTCCCTTATCAGCAGTCCGACCTTCCAGTATACGGCGAGCGACTCTTCCGGCAAAGTGAGGCTCCTCCTCCAGTCCCTTGCCGAGGACAACAAGGCCAAGGTGCTTTCCTCGCCCCACATCCTCGTGTCGGATAACCGCGAGGCGAGAATCCAGGTGGGTGATCAGGTCCCCATCGCAACATCGCAGACCACCAATACCGAGACGACACCGGCGCAGACAACGACGACCATCCAGTATAAGGATACCGGAACCATCCTGAAGGTCAAGCCGCAGATCAACGACAGCGGCCTCATCACCCTCGAGGTCTCCCAGGAAGTCTCCACCGTTTCCACCCAGACGGTCCTGGGGACGGAGCAGTTCGTCATCAGTAAGCGCGAGGTCGCCACCAACCTTGTACTCCAGGACGGGCAGACGATCGTCATCGGGGGCCTCATCAGCGAAAACGCTTCGAAGGGGAGGTCGGGAATCCCTCTCCTGAGCAGGGTTCCCTTGCTCGGACATCTCTTCGGCAGCTCCACCAATGACAATTCCAGGACAGAGCTCATCATCCTGCTCACCCCCCGCGTGGTGAGGAACCAGTCGGATGCCGCGAATGTCACTTCACAATACATGCAGTTGTTCAAGGACATCAGCAAAGAGCTGCATCTGGAAGAGCGTACCCGGAAGATCAAAATGGAGTAAGAGAGCGGTATGGGCAGCGGACATCATGGCGAGGCGCATCATTTCCCTTGTCGTATTCCTTTCCGGGTCAGAGGAGA
>JADLDZ010000046.1 GCA_020846375.1 Nitrospirales bacterium
AGCTGTAGCATTCCTCGACTTTCATCGCGATAACGCCACGCTGCATGCACACCGGGGGTCTGATGTCGGGCGGGACCTCATCAGGGGGCTCTTTTTCGCCCCAATTGCTCCATTCATCGAGGACCTCCTTGGCATTGAGTCCATGAAACGAATAATCGGAAGGGAGTCCCGGAATGAGACAGGTCGTAGGCCCGCGGAATGCCCAGGTCCTGTTCTTTACCGGATGCGCCACGGTAATGACTGCAACAGGGTTTTCCTGAAGGTTCACTTTTGTCTTTTGGGCAAACATATCCGCAATGAGGATATACTCGTCCTTGACGACCGTGATAAACCTCTCTCCCACCGTGTTGCATTTTCCATCCGCACTGCAGGTTGTCAGGTGAATCACAACACCTCCTTTTCCAATGATTTTGAGAGTGTCCTTCATTTCATCAGTCAGCCTCATTGTGCTCCTCCCTTTCAGACAAGATGTAACCTCCCTGCAAGAACGCCCTCTTTCTGCCTATCGCATTGCATTCACCTCCTTTCTCGTCCGCTAATAATAAGTAATAACTTGTAATGACATGATGAAAAACAAAAAAATTATTCGCTCAGGGAATAACTGTAAATTTTTGTTTTGAAACGATAAAGATCACCTCTGTAAATCGATGCGATCCATCCGCACGGCACATCATCTTTTTTGTATGCGACAAGATCGACATAGAAAGCGAGCGACCCTGAAGGGACCTCAAGGTGTTCTGCTTCATCAGACCGGACGGTAGTGGCCTCGATAGTTACCTGCGCATACTCGCTGCAGATATGGCACCTCCCGGCCAGAACATCGAAGACAGCCTGGTCCTTGACCGACAGAATATTCTCATCGGGAAAAGCGTTGAGAATTTTACAATCCTTGCAGACAATGAATTTTCTTTCAAGGACATAGGGCTTCGTATCGGCAAGGAAGAGGCGTTTAATACGAAAAACTTTCTCATCGAGGGGCACCATCAGTTTTTTCGAGACCAGACTGGTGGCGCTGACGATCTTCACATCGAGGACCTTGACGTCTGGTTTAAGGCCCCGTTCTGCCATATCCTCATAAAAATCAGGTATTTTTATCATTATCTGGTCCAGCTTCGGCTCTGCGACAAAAGTGCCTTTCCCTTTAATCGTATAGAGCACCCCATCCAGGGTTAATCTACGCAAGGCCTCCCGGACCGTGGTTCTGCTGATGCCGTATCGTCTGCAGAGCTCGGTTTCGGACGGCAGCATCTCATTCGGCTGAAAATCCCTGTTTCTTATTTGTTGGTAAATGATTTCAATGAGTTGATTGTAAGCCGGAATAGGCGATCTCTTATTGATTGCACTCTGAGACTCGGCCACGTTTGATGTGATATTCTCAAAAGACATGCAAAATACTCCTTGACTTGTAATGACAAGATAGTACCGGTAAATCGCATCTTTGTCAAGAGGAAAGTCGCTATCCACTTACCCTCTTGACTCACAACCGGGAATGTGCAATCCTTGTTACTATATGGCAATTTTTACCGGTAATGGCTTATAATGGATAAATTGTGGTAGCGCGAAAGGTTACATACATAATATTGTGCAGTACTCCTTCTGTCATTACGTCTTGCTCAAAGTCTGATTTCGTTTGGTTGCAGTCGAAATGAATGATTTTTGTGCAGATCGCTAACCCCTTGAGATGGTGTTATCTATGTCTGAAAAAGCTTCTTCCATTCATAAGCCTCCGTTTTTGCATGCAGAAGAGTTTCCGAAGGTTCCCCTCGTCCTCGACGGCATTTCGTCCCGTTTTATCCAGGAGCACCGGATCGTTCCCCTCGAGCTCAAGAACAATATCCTGAAAGTAGCCATGGCTGACCCGGGAGACGGCGAGGCGCTCGATGCACTGCGCGTTGCGCTGTCCGCCACCATCGTCGCCTGCGCGGCGGATGCCGGGACCATCGAGGAGTATATAAGGAGCTTCTATGAACAGGAGTCCCAGAACATCAACCGGATCATCGAGGATATCGGGGAGAAAGGCGTCGGGTTCCTTCGGGACGAAGAGGAAGATATCGGACACCTGAAGGACCTCGCTTCCGAAGCCCCGATTATCAAGCTGGTGAACATGCTGATCACGCGGGCGGTGGAGGGCAGGGCGAGCGATATCCATGTAGAGCCTTTTGAAGATGAGCTGAAGGTCAGGTACCGCATCGACGGCGTCCTGCAGGATGTGGAGTCCGTTCCCAAAAAACTGCAGGCGGCCATTATTTCCCGGCTGAAGATTATGGCCAAGCTCAATATCGCGGAAAAAAGGCTTCCCCAGGACGGCCGGATCAAGCTGAAAGTGGGCGAAAAGGAGCTGGATCTGCGGGTCTCTTCCATTCCGGTGCTCTACGGCGAATGCATCGTGATGAGGATCCTCCGCAAGGAGGGGATCGTCATCGATCTGGAGAGACTCGGGTTCGATCCGGGGACCCTTTCCGAATTCAATGCGCTGATCGGGAGGCCGAACGGGATCATTCTGGTGACCGGACCCACGGGCAGCGGGAAAACCACCACTCTCTACGGCGCACTGGACAAGATCAATTCATCCGACAAGAAGATCATCACGGTGGAGGACCCCGTGGAGTATCAGTTGAAAGGGGTGAATCAGATTCAGGTGAAGTCCCAGATCGGCCTGAATTTCGCCACTACCCTCCGGCATATCGTCAGGCAGGACCCGGATATTATCATGATCGGTGAAATAAGGGATATGGAAACGGCCGAGATCGCCATCCAGTCGGCCCTGACCGGGCATCTTGTCTTTTCCACCCTCCATACGAACGACGCGCCTACCGCACTGACGCGGCTCCTCGACATGGGGATCGAAAGGTTCCTTCTCGCTTCCACCATACGGGGAATTCTCGCACAGAGGCTTGTCAGGGTCATCTGTCCCGACTGCAAGGAGGAGGATGCGTCGGGGGGAGGCAAGGCGAACCTCGATGCCTTCGGACTGGGTGACGGGGTTCTCCTCTACCGGGGCAGGGGGTGTGAGAAATGCTCCTACACCGGCTACTACGGGAGGACCGGCCTGTACGAACTGCTGCTGGTGGATGATGAGGTGCGGTCTCTCATCCTCAAGAACGCCGATGCGAACAGGATACGGGAAGCGGCGCGTCAGCACGGAATGAGGACGCTTCTCGAGTACGGAGTGGAGAGGATCAAGGCGGAGCTGACCACCCTGAGCGAAGTGTTGAGGGTGACACAGGAGGTATGATGACCATATTCTCCTACCGAGCGACCACCCGGGAAGGCGCTGTGGTGGAGGGTGTCATTGAGGCGCTGGATGAGAGGACGGCCGTGGAAAGGCTGCGGGCTACCGGAATCATCCCCCTCGCCCTTACCGCGCCGAAGAGAAACATCAAAAGGAGACTATCCCTCCGCTTTTCCCGTGGAGACCTCCTCACTTTCACTACGGAGCTATCCGCACTCCTGGGTGCGGGGCTCCCCCTGGACAGAAGTCTCAATATTCTTTCCGAAATCTCGGAAAGTAATGAGATGAAGGGCGTCGTCCAGTCGATCCTTAAGTCCATCAGGGAGGGGAGCGCCTTTTCCGAGGCCCTGCAGAAGCACCCCGAGGTATTTCCCCGGCTGTACGTGAACATGATCCGCGCCGGAGAGGCGGGGGGAGTGCTCGATGTCGTGTTGGACAAGCTTAACGAGTTCCTCGAAACGACAAAGGAACTGAAGGAACACGTTTTTTCGGCGATGATCTATCCGGCGATCCTGGTGACGACCGGTGGGCTTTCCATCATCGTCCTCCTGACCTATGTGCTCCCGAAGTTCTCCACTATTTTTTCCGAACTGGGGACTTCGCTTCCCGTACCCACGCAGGTGCTCCTCGCGGTCAGCACTGTCCTGCAATCATACTGGTGGGGCGCCTTGGCGGCACTGGCCGGAGGATATCTCCTCCTGCGGAGCTATGTCCGGACCGAGGAGGGGCGGCTCCGCTGGGACTCCCTGAAGCTGAAGCTGCTGGGAAACGTGATCGTGAAGCTCGAAACCGCTCGTTTCTGCAGGACGCTGGGCACGCTTCTGAAAAGCGGAGTCCCCCTCCTTCAGGCATTGAACAACTCACGGGATGTCGTCAGCAACCGGATCATCGCCTCTGCCGTCGACGCCGTGTCCAAGGGGGTCAAGGAGGGCAAAGGGATTGCGGTCCCCCTGTCCAATGCCGGGGTTTTTCCTTCCCTTGCCCTGTCCATGATCAAGGTGGGAGAGGAGACCGGGCAATTGGACGCCATGCTGCTGAAGGTCGCCTCCACCTATGAAAAAAGCCTCAAGACGGCGATAAAGAGATTCGTGGGGTTCATCGAGCCGGCAATGATTCTCGGCATGGGAGTGGTCATCGGTTTTATCGTGCTCTCCATGCTGATGGCGATATTCAGCATTACCGAGATCCCGTTCTGACGGGAGGAGATGCGATGAGCACGGAAAAAGGCTTTACCCTGCTGGAGCTTCTCATCGTCATGTTTCTCATGACGCTTCTCCTCGGCATCGCCGCCGTATCCCTGAGCAATTCCCTGCCCTCCTCGCAGGTGAACGCAACGGCAAGGGACATCGCCTCCACGCTCAAGCACGCGCGATCTCTGGCACTGCTGAGCGGTGAGGACCAGGTGCTTTCTCTTGATCTGAACGCAAGGAGGTACGGAGTCGAAGGAAAGCCTTTCCGCGCCATTCCCGCCGACATCGCCGTCATGGTAACGACTCCCCTTTCCGGAGAGATCCGGAGCGGCACCTACCGGATCGTATTCAGGCCGATGGGTGTTGCCGATGCAGGGACTATTATCGTGTCCAACAGCAAACGGACGGTCCTGATCGAAGCGGATCCGGTCGTGGGCGCGGTGCGGCTGAAATAGAAGGCGCGGGGATATATGGCATGAAAACGGAGAAACAGCACCAAATGGGGTTCACTCTGCTCGAAGTGCTGGTGGCCCTGGGGGTGCTCGGCATCGCACTCCTGGTCATCGTGCAGTTGTTTTCCGCCAATATGCGCTCCCTTTCCGCCTCTGAGGAGTATGCTGCGGCGGTGGTGCGGGCGGAGGGGCTGATGAGGGAGGTCCTTGACGACGAGGACCTTGCCGGGAAATCGTGGAGCTTCAGGACGGAGGATGGGTACCTGGTGGACGTCGTGGTGCAAAAACAGGAGGAGGAGAGGATAGCGAGTCTGCCGGTGCAGTTGCTCGATATCTCACTCACCCTCCGGTGGAAGAGGGGAACGAAAGATCGCTCTCTCGTCCTTGCTACACTGAAGACAGTGGCGAGAAAATTATGAGGAAAGGGTGCATCGGGAGTCAGCGGGGCTTTACCCTTCTGGAGCTCCTGCTTGCCGTCGCGATCCTCGGTATTGTGGTCGTCCTTATCGCCGGGGCGATGCGGTTGGGGTTCCGCTCCGTGGAATCGGGGGAGAGGAAAGTCGAGTCGCTGGAAAGGCTGCGCACTTCCCTCAGCCTTCTCGACGCACAGATCCAGTCCGCCTTTGCCCTGGCCGAGACAGGGGATTCGGTGGAGGCGGGAGGCCCCCGGTACCGGTTTACGGGAGAGCATCTTCTGATCGAGTTTCCCTCCAACTACTCGTTGTGGAGCGGTCCTCTCGGACATGTCATGGTGACCTATCGGGTTGTACCGGATGAAAGGGGAGGGCAGACTCTCTCTGTAGCGGAAAACATCATCGGAACGGATGCAACGCGGGAGGCAGTGCTCCTGGACCGGGCCCGGGAGGTCTCCTTCGAATATTTTTTCAAGGAAGCCGCCGAGGAGAAGGGCTCCTGGGTGGAACAATGGACGGATACCGAGAGTATCCCCGAAAAGATACGGGTGAAGTTTGTCAGCGATGCCGTGAACCTTTCCCTTATCATTCCGGTGCGGGGACGGGGAGCTGCGGCAAGGACAACGGTGACGGCCGGTGAGGCAGGCGTTCCGGCGGATGAGCAAACGGGTGGTCCGGCGGGCGGACAGGCAGGAGAGTGACCAGCGTGGGCACGAAAGGAGAAGAGGGCATTGTCCTGATCATGGTCATGTGGGTCCTCACGGTTCTGATGGTCGTCGTACTTTCCTTTTCCTATCTGCTGCGGACGGAGGCGTACGCCACCCTCTCCTTCAAAGAGGGCATTGAGCAGAAATTCCTGGCCGAGGCGGGGGTCGAGAGGGGCATCATGGAAATCATCTACCGGAAGAGCGGAAGTATCCCCGAGGAGGAGAAGGACATCAATGCCTGGAAGGTAGACGGCACTATCTATACCGTCGAGGCGAAGGAGGGCTCGGTCCGGGTGCGGGTGCTGAGCGAATCCGGTAAAGTGGACATCAATTCCGCTCCCGAGCTTTTGCTCAGGGGCCTCCTCTCCGCCCTGGGGGTGCAGGGGGAAGAGCTGGATATCGTGGTTGATTCCCTCATGGACTGGAAGGACAGCGACGACCTCCATCGCCTCAACGGGGCTGAGGACGACTACTATGCATCTCTTCCGAATCCGTACAAGGCGAAGAATGCCAATTTTGAAAGCCTGGAGGAGCTGATGCTCGTGAGGGGAGTGACCCCCGACCTCCTGTACGGGAGCGGAGACAGGAAGGGGCTCCTGCAGTTTATCACCGTCAACTCCGGGAGCGCTGCCATCAATGTCAATGCGGCGCCCCGCGAGGTGCTCCTGGCCGTTCCCGGGATGACCTCCGAAATGGCGGATGCGGTGCTGGACTACAGGGCGTCGAAGGAGATCAAGTCGGTGCAGGAGATACAGGACCTGCTGGGAGAACAGTACACCACCATGAGCTCCTTCCTGAGCACGGGAGAAGGGTATGTATATACCATAGAAGCAGAGGGCCTGAAGAAAGGGAAGAAGCGGGGGCGCGCCGTCAAGGCCGTGGTGATGCTGGAAGGGGATTCCTATAAATACATTTATTACAAAAACCCAGAGGAAATACGACAATGGTACGTTCAATAGCATTGAACAGGGTAGTGGAGGCATCCTCCACGATGATAACAGGGCTGAAGAAGGCGGTGACACCGCTCTGGAGAATTCTTACTTTCAGTCCGGCTGATGAAACCATTGCTCCGGCCTCCTGCCTGTGTGTCGGCATTGAGCAGGGGGGCGTTGCAGTTACCCACGCTTCCCGCTTTCTCTCCCGGTATCATCTGAAGGGGTATCGGAAATACGATTTTTCAGGAGGGAACTATCCGAAACCCGGGGAGGTGGCCTCGTCCGCCGCCCATGCGGTGCGGGAGATGCGGGCGGGCAGGGCCGATATCGTGCTCTCTCTTCCCAAGCAGTGGGTGGTGGTGAAGGCGGCGGAGCTGCCGGTTTCCGCAACGGAAAATCTTTCCGCAGTGGTCTCCTACGAGTTGGACCGGTTTACTCCCTTCAGTGCTGATGAGGCTCTCTACGACTATCGGGTGGTGGGGGAGAACGGCGAAAAGATATCCCTCCTCATTGCTGCTGCGAAAGCGGCGCAGTTGAACGGCTATCTTTCCGCCCTGAAGGAGGCCGGCGTGCGGGTGGCACGGGTATCCTTCGACCTGTCCGGTGTATCTTCCCTGTACCGTTCCCTCTCCGGGGAAGATACCTTCGTTTTCATGGAGGTGGGCAACGAGGGCTTCCGGGGAGGCGCAGTGGTAGAAGGCATCCTGGCGAAGACCGTTTCCTCCGACTTTGAACGGCCTGAGGACAACTCCCGCGCAGCGGCTGTTGAAGAGGAGATGGACTCTCTCGCATCAGTGCCCGGCAAGGGGGCTCCCCCCAAAAGACTCCTCTCGTTCCGGGGGAGCACTGCCGCCCTGAAGGAAAGGCTGAAACAGCGGGGAAGAGGCGCCGTCAGAATTGTTGATGAGATGGAGAAGCGTATCGGCGGCTTCGGGGAGTTCAGGGAGATCCCTTCTGCTTCGGCAGGGGCGGCGATGGATATGCTGATGCCGGACTCGCGGGGGTTCGATCTGCTCCGGAAAGGGATTGCCCGGCGTGAGCACGCCCCTTTTGCCCTGACCGCACTATTGTTGCTGGTGATGACCGCCCTGATCGGGGTGTATCTTCTCATGCCGATCAAAATTGAAAACCGGAGACTCCATGAAATCGAGAAGCAGATCGCGCTGCGCAAAAAGGAAGTAATGGCGGTGGAGGATCTGAAAAGACAGATCGATGCGCTACAGCGAGAGATAGCCCTTGTGGGCACTTTCAGGAATGAACAGCCCCTCTCTCTCAATATTCTCAAGGAGCTTACGATCATCATGCCCCCCACCTCCTGGCTTACCCGGGTCAGGATTGCCGGACCGCAGGTAAACCTGGAGGGATATGCACCATCTGCAACGGTGCTCATCCCCAAGCTGGAGGCATCCCGCTCTTTCAGGAAGGTGGAGTTTTCCTCCCCCACTTTCAGGGATGCCCGGCAGAATATGGACAGATTTCAGATCAAAATGGAACTGGAGGGAGTAAAGAATGAAAAGCAATAGGACTCTGATCCTGGCAACCCCCGCTCTCCTTGTCCTCCTCGGGCTGGTGTTGTATCAGTATGTCTATCTGGGCATCCGGGCGGAACTGTCGTCCATAAAGGAACAGCAGGAGGCAAAGACTGCGACGCTCCGGAAATACATCGCCATTATCTCTGAAAAACAGGAACTGGAGAAGAAACTGTCCGAACTGGCGGAGAAGGCAAAAGCGGACAAGGTGAAACTTATTGAAGGCGAGCCCGTCTCTCTTGCCTCCGCAAACCTTCAGGAGACGGTGAAGGGCATCGTTTCCGGAAGAGGGGGCACCCTGTCGAGCGCGAGAATCGGGAAGCCGGAAGAGGCGGTAAAGGCACCCGCCGGTACGGGGGGAACCGCTGCTTCTTCCGGTGTGGCCGCCGGCACCGGAGGGAAAGCGAAGGGAGCCACAGGGAGAAAGGGCACAAAAGCCGACCCCCTGAGCAGATTCAAGATTATCGGCATCAGCATCGACGCCAGTGTGCCCGATCCGGCTGCCCTGAGCGACATTCTTTTCTCGATCGAGACGAGGACGCCCTATCTGACCATCACGGAGCTGGACGCGCGGGTAAAGAACTTCAAGACGCCCAGGGAGCTCATGGTCAAGTTGGATGTTTCCGGCTTGTACGGGGGGAAATGAGGTGCGGATGAAAGCGCTTTTGCGCCATATCAATCTCCTTAACTTTCTGCTGCTGGCCGCTGCCTTGTTTATTACCTGCTATCTGCTCGTGCCGCTCTTTTCGGCCAGCGTAGCCGTTAAGCCTCTGCCGGTGAGAAAGATCGTTTCCGAACAGAGGGAAGCCACGGCAGCGGAAGCGCAGCGGCAGGCCCCCTCCGTGATGGAATATGCGGTCATTGGAGAGCAGAATGTGTTCCACCCCGAGAGGAAAATTCCCGTGGAGAAGAATGAAGAGAAGCTTTTGCCGAAACCGGAGTTCTCCCTCTACGGAACTTTGATAACGGGTGCGGTGAGCCTTGCGTATATGGAGGACAGGAAGTCCCCCCGCTCGACCCCGGGGCGGGGCAAGAGACAGACCGCCCTCAAAGTCGGTGACTCACTGAGCGGGTATACCGTAAAGGAGATCGCTCCCGAGAGGGTGGTCATGATGCGGGGCGAGGACAGGGTGGAGGTAAAAGTCATTTCACCGGATAATAAAAAGGACAGGACAGAGCCGGGAACGGCAGCCTCTCCTCCGGTCCCCTCTCAGGCAGGGCGGATGGAAGAAGCGCCGGCTTCCGCTCGCCCCGCCTCCGCGGCGCGGATCGAACGGCCTGCGCGCACTGTTCCACAACCACAGACCCCGGGCGGCTCCCGCACATCGACTCCGGGCAGCGTCGGTTTCCGGTTTGCACAATAAACGGGAGAATTGATAATGAAAAGGGGGATTGAGTAGAATAAAAGCGGATGTTTACCTCCTATCTGACTGACGTATCTTTGCAGCGAAAAATTTTTTTAAATTAAGCGTGCTGTTAGGGGGAAGAGCTTATGATACGCGGCAGTTCAGAAGTAAGCAGCCCGGCAGAACAATTCTCCATAAAGAATTCCCCGAAAGTGCTGATCGCCGACGATGAATCCGTTACCAGATGCTCGCTGAAGAGCTTCTGTGAAGAGGAGGGATACAATGCCGTATCCGTGGGCTCCGGGATCAAGGCCCTCAAAATCGTCGAGGAGGAGAGCCCGGATATCATCATCCTCGATATCCAGCTTCCCGATTCCAACGGGTTGGAACTGCTGAAAACCGTCAAGGAGATCAATCCCGACATTGCCGCGATTCTCATCACCGGGTATGCCGACATCCGCGGAGCGGTGGAGGCGATGAAGGTGGGGGCCTTCGATTATCTCATAAAACCCCTGGATCTCGAGATCCTGCGAAAAATCCTGAATTCCATCAGGACGAATAATTCCACCTACGTGAAGACATCCGACATGGATGATTTCGTTTTCGTCAGCGACACGATGAAAGAGGTCGTCCGGATCATGGAACGGCTTGCAGTGAGAAGCGATGTCACGGTCCTGGTCCTGGGGGAAAGCGGAACGGGCAAGAGCTCCCTATGCAAGAAGATGCATGATTTAAGCTCCCGCCGAGGCAAGCCTTTCGTTGAGATAGGATGCTCCAATATCCCCGAGCACCTGATCGAAAGCGAACTTTTCGGGTACAAGAAGGGTGCCTTCACCGATGCGAAGATCGACAAGAAAGGTCTCATCGAAATGGCGCAGGGCGGGACCGTGTTTCTGGATGAGATCGGCGATATGCCCTATCCGATGCAGTCGAAGATCCTTGATCTGATCGAAGAGAGGCGGTTCAGGAGGATCGGAGGACTTCAGTATCTCAATGCCGATGTGAGGATCTTCGCCGCCACAAACGTCAATCTGCACGACCTCGTGCAGGCCAAGAAGTTCAGACTGGACCTCTTCTACCGGCTTAACGTGGTAACCGTCGAAATGCCTCCTTTGCGTGAGCGCAACGGCGATATCCCCCTGATCATCGACCACTTCATGAAGTATTATGGAGAGAAATACCGCAGCACTCCGAAGGGGATCACCCCGCAGGCCATGGAAATACTCCAGCGGTATCCCTGGCCGGGAAACGTGCGGGAGCTGAAGAACATCGTGCAGCGCTTCGTCATCCTGGCCAAGGACGATGAAATTGATGTGGCCGACATCCCCTCTTCCTTGTTGCCGCAAAAAAGCCACGAAAGCCAGGTGGAAAAAAGAGAGGAAAGCCATGCAGAGGAGCCTGTCGGCCTCAGCAGCTATTCCGGCCTTTCCCTCAGGGCCATGGAGGAAGAGTTCATCAAGACGGCACTGAAGCTTTCCGACGGGAATCAGAGGAAGGCTGCCAAGCTCCTTGACGTTACCCGGGATACCCTGCGGTATCGGCTCAAGAAGCTGGGAATAGAATCTCCGGAGAAGTAAAAGAAAAAGAGAGAGAAGGAACGGTGTTCTGCGAAGCCGGACACCAGCGAAAGGCGCCTCCTCTGTGGCAGGCTTTCAGTGACTGTTACACGAACTTTAATCCGACACGGTACCGACTCCCTGAATTGAGCGTCCACATGACGACACCCATGCCGGATTCCTTGAAGTTCTTGAACTTCAATAGCATGCCCGGCTCGAGGAGGGTATCGGTCAGGATTCCGACTCCGTTTTCGCTCATGTCGATAATGGAGCCCTTGATATCCGATTCAGGCAGAAACTCCTTGCGCCCATCAAAGGAACCTACCACTGCAAAGGCGATTGTCTCTTGCTGCGGTTCACGCCGGTGACCTCGCTTGTCTCTCTTCCCCTCTTTCATTTTTCTCTTGCCCCTTTTCCCCTGGATTTGACGGGTGCAGGTCTCTTTCCGGGCTGTGTGCACACTCCCCCTGCCGCCGTCCTGATAAAGCGCTTGACGAGTTCCATCTATAAAATAATACCTTATCTGCAAGCAATTTTGGTAGAACCTCTCCGTGTCTGGTATGAGATGCCGCACGGTTCCTGTCCCGATCCTGCCTGCTGGGGGTTTACATCCGCACCTTCACCACGACTTTCCTGACGGAACAAGGGGGGCCGAGAGCGCATCCGGGTCTGTGGGCGTCATCAGGGAAAAAGACCGCAAAAATCCCCGGGACGAGCGCCAGAGGGGAGGTGACGGATCCCTCCCTGAAGAAGAGCACATCTTTCTCATCGGAGTAGGGGGACGTGATTGCAAGGGAGGAGACGGGAGCCCATCCTATCTCCTCCTTTCCGGACAGGAGGTACTGAATGTCGATATACTTCCGGTGTCCCTCCCACCTTTTCGCATCGGGCATCCCGGTATCATACGTCTGCACCAGAGCGAAGACATCCTCCCCAACGATCGGGTAGCGTCCGTCAGGCAACCCATCCCTCTCTTCGCGAAGAAAGGTGAACCCCGTATGCAGTCCCGATCCAACGGTACAGTAGCGCATGAAGTTTTCGATTGCATCGAGAATCATGTGATTTCTCCGGAATAGGGGATACCGGACAGTGCGAATCCGGGCCCGCTGCAATGCAGGGGGGCGGGTGTACCATTATACTACTATATACAAAAGAAGAGGTGTCAGCATCAGTGCATCCCCAGAAAGGCCCTTGAAAGGAGGGCAGCCACCTGATCACGCGTGACGATAGTATCGATAGCATACTGCTCGCTGACACTGGTGATGCTTTCATCCTTGAGCTTTTGCACATATTTGAAGTAAGGGTTCGACTCCGGAACATCGGTGAAATAAGGTGTGGTGGTATGGGAAAAGCTCTCACCGAATTTCGCCCGTATGATGAAGGCCGCTGCCTGCCCACGAGTGACGTCTCCTCCGCTGTCGTACCGGCCGCTGACCGTGGTGATGCCTTCGTCCTTGAGCTTCTGCACATATTTGAAGTAGGGATTTTCAGGCGAAACATCCGAGAAGTACGGTGTGGTGGTATGGGAAAAGCTCTCACCGAATTTCGCCCGGATGACAAAGGCAGCCATTTGTGCCCTCGTCACTTCGTCGGAGGGACAGTACCGCCCCTCACCACAGCCCGTAGTGATCCCGCTGCCATACAGGGCGTTGATATAGTCGTATGCCCAATACGAGGGAGAGATATCGGCGAATATCTTCGTGAACGAAGCGGTAACGCTCACTGCGGCATTCATCGTCAGTGTACAGACGCCCTCTCCCGAACAGGTCCCGCCGGACCAGCCCGAGAAGATGGAACCGGAGGAAGGTGTTGCGGTAAGGGTCACGATGGTGGAGGAGGCATAGGATTCGGTGCAGTCTCCCCCGCACTCGATGCCCTGCGGCGCACTGCTCACCGTGCCGTCCCCCGTGCCGGAGAGGGCCACGGAGAGAGCATAGTACGTCACCGGCTGTGTGACGGGGTAGAGGTGAGAGATCCCGTCGATATCGTCCTGGTGAAGGCTCCTTTTGTTCGACCCCTGGCTGAGGTAGCCGTACATTGTCTTGGCGGTATCCCCCGCGCCGTACAGGTCCGCCAGGGAGAGGGAGTGGCCGAGCTCGTGCAGGGCAAGGCTCTCCAGATCGAACCCGCCGGAGGAGCCATTCGTGGAGAGGGGAACCCGGGTGTTGAACTTGATGTCGCTGTCCAGAAGCCTCCCGTCCGTTGTAAACCAGAAGTAGTTTACCGCCAGGACGCCTGTTTCGTTGATGGGCCCGAAGGCAAGGAGGTTCACGTTGTCCCTCACTCCCCAGCTGCTGTTGGCGGTAGTACCCCCGTAAGTGAAGGCAAAGGATGAGGTGGGGATCGTTGACCACGTCCCGAGCGCACTTGTAACCGCCTCTTCGCTGCCGGCCGGCGCTCCCGACGGGTTCAGGGAGTAGACGGCTGAAGGGGAAGACCATTTTATTTCATTCCCTGTGCCGGAGGTATTGACCTGGTATGCGGCTGCGGGTGGTGCGGCGATGAGAAGAAGAAACAGAACAAGTAATTTTGGTACTGAAAACGATCTACCGGGCATCGATAAGGTCCCTTATCTTTTCGACAAGACGGTTTGCATCGATGACGGACTCCACTTTTTCTTCTCCGGTGGCGAGGGAGAACCCTCCTTTCCGCGCCATACCGTCATCCGTTATGGTATATTTCCCCTGCGCTTTGCCCACCACCCGGTGGGAGGGGGAGAGCGGTGTCCCTCCTGCTTCGGTCTCTTTTAGAAAAAGGAGGACCTCCTCTCCCTCTTTGATCTCTACGCCATCGGAGACCCTGAGGACAATGCCGTCCGCCTCCCCTCCCTCATAGACCACAAAGACCCTGAAGGGAGCGTCGTCGCTCCGCTTCCCTTTTGCCGCTATATGCTCATGCACGATGACTGCCACCTTGGTGAGTATTACGCTTTTGTCTTCGTTCCAGTACGATTCCACCTTCTCCACCACTCCCCGGACCACGCGGTCGGCCTGGTGTGTCAGCTCGTCAACTCCTATCCCCGTCATGAGGGCGGAGGCCGGAGAGCAGAGAAGGGAGAGGAGCATAAGAAGCGCCATTCCGTAAAAAAGCATTGTTCTCACGTCTTCTCCTCCCTTCTAGTGCATTCCGAGGAACGCCCGTGAAAGAAAAGCCGCCATTTCAGCCCTCGTTACAGGGTTGTTTGCGAGGAACGAGCCCGAAGAAGTAGTGATTCCGTCGTCCTTCAGCTTCTGAATGTATTTGAAAAAGCCGTCTGTCGGGGGAACATCGCTGAAGTGGGGCGTCTGGGTACAGGTGAAATTGTCGCCGTACTTCGCCCTGATGAGGAGCGCCGCCATCTCAGCCCTCGACACGGTCCCCCCCGTATTGAAGAGACCGCTGACTCTGGTGATGTTGTCATCCTTCAGCTTCTGCACATACTTGAAGAAACTATTCGAGGCGGGCATGTCGTTGAAGTACGGCGTCGGGGTATAGGGAAAGTCCTCGCCGTACTTCACCCTCGTAATGAAAGCCGCCATTTCAACCCTTGTGACTGCGCTTTCAGGGCAGTAGACGCCGCTGCCGCATCCTTTGGTGATGCCTTTCTCGTAGAGCGCGTTTACATACCCTTCCGCCCAGTATCCGGCAGAAATGTCACTGAAGGCTGATATGACACTGGGCGTCGCTCCGCCCAGTGTCATATCGACGGTCATATTGGCATTGACGGTCACGGTCTTGGTTGCGGTCAGTCCGTCCTTGCTCACCGTGATGGTATGGGGAGTATTGACGGTCTTCACTTCCCTGCTCACCACCG
>JADLDZ010000047.1 GCA_020846375.1 Nitrospirales bacterium
ATCCTGCGGATGAAAGAGATATCCCCCGATGTAGTACGGTCGCTGGATGAGTAGAGGAACAGGGAATCAGGGCGCCGGAAAGGAGCTTCCCCTGTCGGGCCGGCAGGCGCAGCCGCTGAGGAAATCGGATCTCCTCTTCCTCTCCCTGGCCGTGCAGATGCTCCTCCTCTTCCTGCTCTTTGCACATGCCGCGCACCGGAGGATGGCCGATATCCCCCGTATCAGGGAAGAGGGGAACCTGGTGCGGAGGCTGGAGCTCACCGATCTCTGCCTCTTCACGGAAGCCCGCTATACACGGCATATCACCCAGGCGGACCTCGCCACCCCTTTCCAGGACCATCCGCTGTCGCTGGAACACTTTCCGTCGGGGTCATTGCTGCCGCCGCCGCCGTGCCTCAGGGCCTCCCGCATTCCGGGAGAGAGCGGGAGAGAAAAGAAATAGGGACTGGCGGAGCCCACCGGGAGATACCATGAGCCGCTGGATCGAAAAACAGAGAAATATCGTCGATTTCACCCTTGCCTCCCTCCTGCGGAGGAAGGGGAAGAACGCGGCGCTGGCACTTGTCTATACCGGCGTGATCTTCCTCCTCGCCTCGGTGATGTTCTTTACCCATGCCCTCAGGAAAGAAGCATCCCTCGTGCTCAGAAACGCCCCCGACGTGGTGGTCCAGAAGATGGTGGCGGGAAGACATGACCTCATTCCGGCGGACTATGCCGACCGCATCAGGAAGATCCGCGGGGTGACCGGAGCAAGGGTGCGGCTCTGGGGCTATTATTTCGATCCCATCACCGGGGCGAATTACACCCTCATGGTGCCGGAGAAGTTCGCGGGAGAACGGGGCAGCATCAGCATCGGCAGCGGCATTGCAAAGAACCGTCTCGCCCTCACAGGAGACATGCTGGTGCTGCGGACCCACACCGGGGAGCCTTTCATGTTGAGGGTGGCGGATACTTTCTCCGCGGAATCGGAGCTGGTCTCCTCCGACCTCATCCTCATGACGGAGGAGGATTTCCGGGAGCTCTTCGGCATCCCGAAACAGTACGGCACCGACGTGGTCCTGACCGTCGGAAACAGGCAGGAGCTCACCACCGTCGCCCGGAAGGTGACGGAGCTCCTGCCCGATACGCGGCCTCTTCTCCGTGACGAGATCCTCAGGACGTACGACTCCGTCTTCAACTGGCGCGGAGGGATCATCACCGTGCTCCTGTCGGGAGCGCTCTTCGCCTTCATCATCTTCGCCTGGGACAAGGCCTCGGGGCTGAGCGCAGAGGAAAGGAGGGAGATCGGCATCCTGAAGGCCATCGGCTGGGAGACGTCGGATGTGCTGCTGATGAAGTTCTGGGAGGGCGCAGCCCTCTCCCTCTCCTCCTTTCTTACAGGCACCCTGCTCGCGTATGTGCATGTCTTTTTCGCCGCATCCCCGCTCTTCGAACCGGCTCTCAAGGGGTGGTCCGTTCTTTACCCGGAATTCAGGCTCACCCCTTTCATCGACGGCTCCCAACTCGCAACGCTCTTTTTTCTCGCGGTGGTCCCCTATACCGTAGCGACCGTCGTACCCTCCTGGAGGGCGGCGACAGTGGACCCCGACGCGGTGATGCGATGAGGGGGCCTGCATGATAGCGCTGAAAGATGTCCGGAAGGTTTTCAATGCCGGCAGGCCGAGCGAGCTCCTCGCGGTGGACGGGGTAAGCCTCACCATCGAGGGGAGAAAGATAACCGTGCTGAAGGGACCCAGCGGCTCGGGAAAGACCACTCTCCTGAGTATCATCGGCTGCATGGCGCGGCCCACCTCGGGGAGGGTGGAGCTGTCCGGCAGGGAGATCACGAGCCTGACCGAGCGCTTTCTGACCCGCATCAGGAGGGAGTCCTTCGGCTTCATCTTTCAGCGTTTCAACCTCGTCAGCGGGATCACCGTGCTGGAGAATGTCATGCTGCCTGCCTATCCCACGGGGGAGCAGCGTCCCGCCCTGCAGCAGCGGGCGATGGATCTGCTGGCGCAGTTCAATCTCGCACAGAAGGCCGGGGCCAAAGTGGAGTGGCTTTCAGGGGGAGAGGCCCAGAGGGCGGCCATCGCGCGGGCACTGATCAACAATCCATCGGTAGTCATTGCGGATGAGCCCACTGCTCACCTGGATACGAAGCTGTCCCACGAGTTCATGGAGAGCATGGAAGCGCTGAGGGAGGAGGGGAGGACCGTCATCATCGCCAGCCATGACCCCCTTGTGTGTGAGGCCGCAGGGATTGACAGGATTGTCGGCATGAGGGACGGGAAGCTCGACAGCAGGGAACCATGATCCTCCATCCCGCGGTGCTTGCCCTCTTCGTCTCCTCCCTGCTCATCGGGCTTATGGTCCTGTACGCCGCGCTGCACGCCGTCAGGATCATACTGCAATGGGACATGAAGAGCGGAAGCGAACTCCAGCTCCGCCTCGAAAAGAACACCTATCTCATCTCCACCCTGCTGGCCTATGCCTTCGGCTTCCAGCTCCTCTCCTTTTTCCTGTACATTTTCACCGCCGACACCCTCCATGGTCTCTTCGTGGGGGCGATGTGCGCAGCGGGGACCCTGCAGGTGAACGGGTACGGGTATCCCACCCTGATGCTGAAGCTTCTCAATTTTCTCCTTGCAGGGCTCTGGCTCATCGTGAATTACACCGACAACAGGGCGTACGACTATCCCCTCATCAGGAAGAAGTACGTCTTTCTCCTCGCCCTGGTACCCTTCCTCGTGACGGAGATGGCGGTGCAGGGCCTCTATCTCTCCGGGCTGCGGGCGGACATCATCACCTCCTGCTGTGGGAGCCTCTTCAGCGCCGGCGGCCAGGGGATCACCTCGGATCTTGCCGCCCTGCCGCCTCTCCCCATGGAGATCGCCTTCTATGCCTCAATGGGGGTTTCCCTGTTCCTCGGTCTCCGGTTCCTCCGGAAGGGGAGCGGCGGGTACCTCTTCTCCCTTTCAGCAGGGGCCGCTTTCTTCGTTGCTATCGTCTCCCTCATCTCCTTCATCTCCCTCTACTTCTACGAGATGCCGACCCATCATTGCCCCTTCGACATCCTGCAGGAGGAATACGGGTTCATCGGGTATCCCCTCTATCTTTCGCTTCTCGCGGGAGGGGTTGCGGGAATGGGGGTGGGATTGATCATGCCCTTCCGGAA
>JADLDZ010000048.1 GCA_020846375.1 Nitrospirales bacterium
ACCCCCGTTCCCCTGGGTGTGAAGAAGGGCAAGGCGATCCTGGTATCGGGCCATGATCTCAAGGACCTCGAAGAAATCCTCAAGCAGAGCGAGGGCAAGGGCGTCAATGTTTACACCCACGGCGAAATGCTGCCTGCCCACGCCTATCCCGGACTGAAGAAATACTCCCACTTCTTCGGCCACTACGGGACCGCCTGGCAGAACCAGCAGAAAGAGTTCGCCCAGTTCCCCGGCGCCATCATGATCACCACCAACTGCCTCCAGGAGCCCGACGAATCATACAAGGCGAATGTATTCACCGGGGGGCGTGTGGGCTGGCCCGGAGTCACCCATATTTCCGAAGGGAATTATGCTCCGCTGATCGAAAGGGCCCTCGCCCTTCCCGGGTTTGCGGAGGATAAGGAGTGCACTACGGTGCTGACCGGCTTTGCGCGGAATACGGTCATGAGCGTTGCGGGCACGGTCATCGATGCCGTAAAGAACAACCAGATCAAGCACTTCTTCCTGGTGGCCGGCTGCGACGGCGCAAAGCCCGGAAGGAACTACTACACCGAGTTCGTGGAGAAGGTGCCCGACAACTGCGTCGTGCTGACCCTGGCCTGCGGGAAGTTCCGCTTCTTCGACAAGCAGTTGGGCGATATCGGGGGTATTCCGAGGCTCCTCGACGTCGGACAGTGCAATGATGCCTATTCCGCGATCCAGATTGCGGTGGCGCTCTCCAAGGCGTTCAATGTAGGCGTGAACGACCTTCCCCTTTCTCTTGTCCTTTCGTGGTACGAGCAGAAAGCGGTGGCGATCCTCCTCACGCTTCTGTACCTGGGTATCAAGAACATCCGCCTCGGCCCCTCGCTCCCGGCGTTCCTGACCCCCAACGTGCTGAATTTCCTGGTGCAGAATTTCAATATCATGCCGATTTCCACCCCGGATGCGGACCTCAAAGCCATCCTGGGAGACGGATACGACGAAAAGAAAGCTGCCTGATACGAACACGTTTCCTGACGAGGAGGAGGGGGCAGCCCCTCCTCCCCTCTTTCCGCCTCTATGACTTTCCCCTTTCTTTACCTTCTGCTGACGAATCATATCAAAGTGTGTGAAATGTTACTATAATGTATTCAGGCAGGCATTTGTCCGGCGGGAGAGGGTATACTGCGCTCGCCCCATGGAGAGGAACAGGACAGCACATCTTTCTGTTGAGGTGAGAATACATGAAAAAAAGCGGTATCATTGCATTGGTGGTTGCAGGTATTCTTCTGGTGGTGGCGGGGGTCTTTGTCGGGGCGAGGCTCGATATGGGCAAGGGGCAGATTTCTTCCCGCATTGTCGGGTTTCCCCAGTCTTTTGCCGACCTCTCCGCCAATGTAACCCCCGCCGTTGTCAATATCAGCACTACCACCACGGTCAGGGTGCCGGGCAATCCCTTCCGGCACTTCTTCGGACCCGATGACGGAGGTCCTTTCGGCGAGTTCTTCAGAAAGTACGACGGCGACATCCCCGACAGGGAGCTGAAGCAGCAGAGCCTCGGCTCCGGATTCATTTTCGACAAGAGCGGTTTCATCATTACCAATAACCACGTGGTGGAGAAGGCCGACGAGATAAAGGTGAAGCTCGCCGACGGCCGTGAATTCACTGCGAAGGTGGTGGGCCGGGACCCCAAGACCGATCTGGCTCTCATAAAAATTTCGTCGTTGTTCAAGGACCTCCCGACTCTGCCCCTGGGGGATTCCGACAAGATGCGGGTGGGAGACTGGGTGCTCGCCATCGGCAACCCCTTCGGGCTGGAGCATACCGTTACCCAGGGGATCATCAGTGCGAAGGGGAGGGTGATCGGATCGGGGCCTTACGACAACTTCATCCAGACCGATGCACCCATCAACCCGGGGAACAGCGGGGGCCCGCTCATGAATCTGCACGGGGAGGTGATCGGCATCAACAGCGCTATTATCGCATCGGGACAGGGCATCGGTTTCGCGATTCCCAGCAATATGGCCAAGTCGGTCATCTCACAGCTCAAGGAAAAGGGGAAGGTGGTCCGCGGGTGGATAGGGGTCTCCATCCAGAGCCTGACCCCCGAGCTTTCCCAATCCCTGGGGTTGAAGCAGACGGAAGGCGCCTTGGTGGGGGATATTGTGCAGGGGGGGCCGGCTGATGCCGCGGGTATCAAGAGGGGTGACGTGATCGTCTCCTTCAATGGCAAGCCGGTAAAGAATGTTTCCTCCCTGTCGAGGGCGGTGGCGGAGGCAGGGGTGGGACAGGCCGTTGAAGTAAAGGTGGCCAGGGGGGGAAAGGAACTGCCTCTCAGGATCACGGTCCAGGAGATGACGGAGGAGAGGATGTCGCCCCGGGCCTTCCAGCCGAGGAGCGAGCTGGGGATAACCGTCGAAAATATCACCCCCCAGATTGCGAACCAGCTCAGGCTGCGGGACAGGAACGGGGTGGTGGTGATGGAGGTCGAGCCGGGAAGTCCCGCGGAAAGCGCAGGAATGCAGCCGGGGGATGTCATACGGGAGGTAAACCGGACCCCGGTCAGGAACCTGAACGAGTATCACAGTGCCATGGCAAAGGCGGGGAAGGATGCTCCGGTGCTCTTCCTGATCAGGAGAGGAGAGCAGACCTTCTATCTCTCCCTCAGGGTCTCGTGAAATGAAAATGTAGTATAATGAAAAAGCACAGTCCAAGAACGCTGTCCTTCCGGGCGGCGGGCTGCAAGGGAGGTTTGTATGTTCGGACTCGGAGTACCTGAAATGATGGTCGTACTGGTGATCGGAGTCGTACTGTTCGGTCCCAGCAAGCTCCCCTCTCTCGGCAAGAGTCTCGGGGAGGCGATCCGGGGTTTTAAAAAAGGCATGGAGGAAGTGACCTCTGATCAACCGAAGATTGAAAAAACGGAAGCCGGAGCCGGGAAGGGCGAATAGGCGGAAGGCAGGAGAAGTTCACTCCTGCCGCTTCCGTCCATGATGCCTGCAGAGGAGGGGAAGGGCTCTCCAAAGGCACGGAACCGCCGTGTCCATATGGCGAACGAAAGGACTTTCCTTGCCTGGGTGCGGACCAGTATCGGGATCATGGCCTTCGGGTTCGTTGTGGAGAAGTTCTCCCTCTTCGTACGGCAGATCTCCTTCATCCTGGGGAGAGATTCGGCTCCCCCGCTGCGCGGCTATTCCCCCCTTCCGGGGATTGTCCTCATTGGGCTCGGTGCCGTGATGGGCGCTCTTGCTTTCATCCGGTATCTGATCGTGGCAAAGCAGATCGACGAAGACGCCTACCGTCCCTCGTCGCTTCTCTCCGTCCTGCTCGCCCTCTCTTTTTTCGCCATCGGGACCTTCCTTGTCCTTTCTCTTCTCCACACCCTGTGAGCTGCCGGGAATATCTGCTATAATGAAAAAAAGGAGATACCCATGAGAAAGAAATTATTCCTGTTGGTGGTGGCGCTTTTGGGGTCGGTGGTATGGCTGGAGGCCGCTTTTGCCGAGGTGCAGTGGTACCCGCTCCATGAAGGGAGGGAAAAGGCACGGGAGGAGAAAAAGCCTCTCATTGTGGATTTTTTCTACGGAAAGGGGTGTCCGCGCTGCGAGGCTCTCCAGAGCCAGGTGTATGACAATCCCTCTATCTCCCGGAAAATAATGGAAGACTTCATCCCCGTGCGCATCGATCTGACAAAAAAGCTGGACGAAGAGGAAGAGATGCTCGGTGACCGGTATGAGTACAAGAAAGATTGCATGCTTCTGTTCCTCGATCCTCAGGGAGAGGTGATCAAAACACCGCAGGGGAAGGGGCTCTGCTTCACGGATACGGTGGATCCGGAAAGTTTTATCCGGTATCTCGATTTCGTAAAAGCGCACTACCGGGCACCGTAGCGGACGGCAGCGCGCCTTTACAAAAATTATTTCTAGTAACGTGGAGGCGGCTCCGGCGGCCCATCGGGGCGTGCCGGTCTGCACCTTTGCAATTCGTGACGGTTTTGCGCCGATTCGATGCATGCCTTATCGTCCTGCAGAAGTTTTATTCTGCTTTCCACCCTGTTGAGCAGTTCCGTCTTCCGCTGCTCGAAGACCGGATCGGGTCTGACGGCGGGTGAGCACGCGGAAAGGGAAAGAACGGCGGCTGCAAGTGAGATGCTCATAAAAATGGCCCTTCGTTTCACTTTCTTCACCTCCTTTTTTCTTCTTAGTGTACCATGACAAGGGAGCAAGATGCAGATCGCCCCGGGGTGAACGGGCAGGATCACTCCGCCTTATAGCTGATGAAGGCCTGCGGGCCGATCCTCTTGATGGCGAGACTCACTTCGAACGCCTCTTCGAGCGTCTCCTCCGTCACCATTTCCCGGGGAGTGCCCACGCCGAGGACCCTGCCCTTTTTTACCAGGATGACGGTATCGAACTCGAAGGCCATATTGATATCGTGAAGCGCCATCACCACGGTCACATTTTTTATATTTCTCAACAGCCGTATCAGTTCGAGCTGGTACTTGATGTCAAGGTTCGCCAGGGGTTCATCAAGCAGGAGGACCCCCGCACCCTGCAGGAGAGTCATGGCAATGAACGCCCTTCTCCGCTCCCCCCCGCTCAAGGTATTGACCAGGGAGTTCTCCTTGCTCTCGAGTCCCACCATGCGCAGTGCGTCGGCTACACCTACCACAGGAGGGACGTCGGCATAGGGATACCTTCCCATTTCCACCAGTTCCCTGACGCGGAAAGGCACTCCCAGGTCGAGCACCTGTGGCAGGTAGCTGAGCAGTTTCGCCTTGTCCTTGCCCCTGTAATCACGGAGCGGCTTGTTCCACAGGGTGATGCTGCCCTTTGAGGGGGTGTAGATCCCGCTTCCGAGCTTCAGGATGGTGGACTTCCCCGAGCCGTTCGCCCCGAGGAGGCAGATGAACTGCCCCTCGTCCACCGCCAGGTTCAGGTCTTCGATGAGCTCCGCGGATGGGGCATAGGAAAAGCTGACATGGTGGAAGGAGAGTATCCCCTTATTCATTCAGGATATCCCTCTTCTTGAGCAGGTAGAGGAAATAGGGTGCGCCAATCAGGGTGGTGATGATCCCGGAGGGGATCTCGGTGGGTGCGATGACGGACCTGCCCAGGAGGTCGGAAATCATGAGGATGGAGCCCCCCGCCAGCGCGGAGCAGGGGACGAGCAGGGCATTGTTGGACCCCACCAGAAAGCGCATGATATGCGGCATGAGGAGGCCGATGAACCCGATCATCCCCCCCAGCGAGACAGAGGACGAGGTCATGAGGCAGACGGCGATGAACAGGACGAGTCTCTCCCGCTGCGGGGAGAACCCGAGGCTGTGGGCGAGGTCGTCGCCGAGAAGAAGGCTGTTGAGGGCGCGCGACCTGAGGAGGGCGATAACGATCCCCCCGGCGATAAAGACGAGGCCGTAGGGAATGGTGGACCATTCCACGGTCGAGAGGTCTCCGAACATCCATAAAATGGCTCTCCGCAAGCCCTCGTCGGTGGAGAGGCTCATCATGAGCATCAGCAGGGCGGAGAAGAGGAACCCGAGGCCGATGCCCGCCAGGAGAAGGCGCTCCGGCCATATCCCGCCCCTCCTCATGCTCATGATGCCTACGATGCCTCCGGTGATAACCGCCCCGGCGAAGGCGAGCAGGGGAACGGCGAACGTGGCGCTCCCCAGGATGAGACCGGCGGAGGCGGTCAGGGAGGCGCCGCTGGAAAGGCCGAGTATATAGGGGTCTGCGAGGGGGTTCCTCAGTATCCCCTGGAGCACTGCGCCCGAAGAGCCGAGGGCGACCCCTATCAGCGCGGCAGCGAGAACACGCGGGAGCCTGACCTGAAGCAGGATCTCTTCTTCCATGCCGCTCATCCGGAAGGGACTGATGAAATGAGGCCCGGTAAAAAGAGCGATTCCGAAAGCGAGAAGGGTAACCGTCAGCAGGAGAAGTATCTTTTTCTTCATCTTCTCCCGGAGTCCTTCCCGACAATGGCGGAAAGCTCCGCCAAACCCCTGGTGAGGCGCGGACCCAGGCGGTACAGGTTATCGCTCATGAAATAGACATGGCCCTCCTGCACGGCGGTGACCGACCGCAGCCTCTTCAGGAGCTTCCCGGAAGCCTCCTTGATGCCGTGCCCCTTTCCGATGATGATGATATCGGGGCTCTGGCGCAGCACTTCCTC